>NZ_JAWLNX010000027.1:0-99111 GCF_035320975.1 Saccharopolyspora mangrovi
CCCCCGCGCGCCGAGTGCGTTAGCCCAAGGGGCTAACCACCACACAGTGGTGGCTCCGCCAAGACCACACCCGACAACCGCCCAGCGAGCACCAAGGCCCGTCAAAAGCCCATCCCGCCGGACGCGTGATCAGTGTAGCCACCCGGGACCGTCGGCCGAGCCGGTTGACGGAAACGCGGTCGTGCCCGGCCAACCCCTGGACGAGCGGTCAGGCTGCGATGCCGCGCCTTCGGTCTTCCGACTTCCGGGGGCAGCTGGTTGGTTTTCCCGGCGTTTCGACGGCCGGATTGTCTCGGCGTTTGGACCCACCGCGTCAAGGGCACCCCGAAATGCGCACACAATTATTCTCCGCAAGCTCCGAAGAATTGCGCACCCATCCCGGGGACCCCACCCTTGACCCGGCGACCCCAAACGGAGTGATGGCCTCTATCGAAACGACGGCGAAAACCAACCAGCTTCACGCGAGCAAGATCGATCAGTAATTAGCGCAGCTCAGGGCCTTCTTTCTAGTTTCGACAATAAATGCCATATCACCCGAAAGCACTATTGGAAGAATCACCTTCGGACTGCACTTATCACCCCATTTTGGATAGAATGGCAGTGCATCACCCGGGAACCGCCAATCCCGGATTGCATTCACCACAACCGTCAATAGAGGTTTTCCATGTCGTATTCTGTGACGATTTCCGAATCCGTGTCTTCTGTGGCCGCGTTGCTGCGCTCTGGGGACCTGCGCGCCGCCCGTGAGCAGTGGGACGTGACGCTGGCCAGCGCCGACGAGGTCGAAACCGCCGCCCTCCTGGAGTGCGGGCGCATCCTCACCTGCTACCCACGTACCGCCACCGCACACCTGCGCGCCGCCTGGCAGCGTGCCACCGACCCGCGCATCCGCGCCGTCATCGAAGCCTGCGTGCCCCGCCCCGACTACCAGGCCGCCCACTCACCCGGAAGCGAATCCGAGCAGGGCTCCCCGCGCTGGGATCGCCACGCCATCGAGCGCGCCCGCGCCACCCGACGCACCGCCGAGCCGGTCAGCACCGACAACGACGCGAAGCGCCGCCGCGACCGTCGCCAGCAGCAACAGGCCGCCCAATCCCTCACCGCGCACCTCGCTTACGCCACCGCCAACCCCGCCACCGACCACGAGCCGCACCGCACCGGCGCCCGGCCCGACGGCTACGCCGTCGACTACGAGCAGCTCGCCGTGAACCCCGTAATGCGTGACCGGGAACGCCGCGACCCGCGCCGAACCGCTGTCAGCGGTAATGGGCGTCCGTGCGTGGCGCTGGGGTGCCACGTCGAACCCAGTCGCGCCGACCGCCAGCAGCGCGACGGGTTGTGCCAGGAGTGCCGCGAGGCCGGACGGCCCGGCATCGAGGCACCCGAGGACGCCAACCCTGCGCAGATGATCGAGGCACTGTGTGCCTACATCTGGCAGAACTACCCGGCCGCGCTGGACCACCTCCGCCGCGAATGGACCCGCTGCAGCAGCGACGCAGACCGGGCCACGGTCGCCGCGTGGGTGAAGGCCAACGTCCCCGAGCTCCCGGCCGAGCCGGTCAGCGTTCCGGAGTTCGCGGCGTGTGCGACCTGTGCCGCCGCGCGCGGGCCGCGTGATCTGCGCCAGCAGCCCGCCGACGATGGGCAGTGCGCCAGCTGCCGCACCCTCGACGACACCGCGCCCGAAAAGATGATCACCCCGGCCGCCGTGGAATCCGCACCCGAGCCGGAGCTCATCGCCGCGTAGCATCCGCACCCACCCGATTCACGACCCCCCGGTTCCCACGTGACCGGGGGTCTTTTCATGCCTACGCTCCCCTGAGTTGTGTCTGCGACGCCCGCGCCTCCACCGCACCAGCCGTTCTCGCACGCCCGTTGCCGCCGGTTCGCGCCGTCACCGCCGGTCGCCTTCCAGCCGGCATCTCACCTCACGACGCCGCCGGCGCCGGTTAGCCGGCCACCTCGCCTGGCACACAGCACCTCTTGCATTCTGAATGCTCCCCGGATCTGTATCGATTGAGTCTGCGACGGGCGACCGCCCCGGCCTGCTTAGCGTGAGTGCATCGACCGGGGCAGGAGACCGCTGATGAAGGGGGCGCCTTGATCGGTGTTCGCAAAATCAGCCCTGGCGGCCATGAGTACCTGACCGGGTCGGTGGCATGCGGTGATCGCGAGCTTGAACCGGGCGAGGCGCTGTCGGATTACTACACCGCGCACGGCTACCCGCCGGGGCAGTGGTTCGGGCGCGGGGCGGCCGCGCTGGGTATGGACGGTGAGGTCACCGCTGCGCAGATGAACGCCCTCTATGGCGAGGGCAGACACCCGGACGCCGACCGCATCGAAGCGGAGAAGATCACCGCCGGTGCCTCGCCGGAGGCGGCGCTGGCCGCGACGAAACTCGGTTACCGGTTCCGCCAGCACGGCGGTGTCGACGGTCTGCGCAGCAAGGTCGTCGATGCCTACAAGGCGTACAACCTGGAGCACGACCGGCCGATCGGTGCGCCGATCGATGAGGCCACCCGCGCGGCGATCCGCCGGGAGGTGCAGGCCCAGGCGTACGCCGAACACCACGGCGGCACACCGCCCAGCGACGCCGAGTTGAAGAAGTGGTTGGCCGAGCAGAAGCGGGACCTGAAGTCGGCCACCAGCGGTTACGAGCTCGTCTTCGCCCCGCCGAAGTCGGTTTCGGTGGCGTGGGCGCTGTCCGATGAGGCCACCCGCGAGCAGATCGTTGGGCTGCACCGCCAGGCGGTGCGGGACACGTTGCAGTACTTCGAGGACAACGTTGCCTTCACTCGCAAAGGCGCCGGCGGCTACGCCCAGCACGACGTCAAAGGCATCACAGCGGCCATCTTCGAGCACTGGGACTCGCGCTCGGGCGATCCGCACCTGCACACCCACGTGCCGATCAGCGCCAAGGTGCAGGGTCCCGATGACCGCTGGACGAGCTTGGACGGCCGCAGTGTGCTCGCCGCCGCGGTGACCACGTCGGAGTACTACAACAGCAGGCTGCGGGACCTCTTCCGAGAGCAGGGAGCTCGCTGGAGCGAGAAGCCCAGCGGCGGCTTCGATCTCAAGCGCCCGGTCTGGGAACTCGACGGCGTGCCCGCCGAACTGCTGACCGGCTTCTCTCAACGCGCCTCAACAGTTGAGCAGGAGCGCGCCCGCGCGATCGTGGAATTCCGCCGGACCCACGGCCGCGAGCCCGGCCCGAAGGAAGTGCTGGAGATCGGCCGCCGGGCGCAGTACGGCACACGCGAGGCCAAGCAGGCCCCGCGCTCGTTGTCCGAGCACCTGCGGCGCTGGCGCTCTCAAGCCGTCGAGATGATCGACGAGTCGGTGCTGGGCGGCCTGGGCCAACGGCTCTTCGGCGGCACACCGGAACACCTCGTCGACGTCGATGTCGACGAACTCGCCGCCCGCACGCTGGCGACCGTCTCCGACCACTACAGCCACTTCAACGCCTGGAACCTCGAAGCAGAAGCGCACCGCCAGTCCGCGCACCTACGGGTGCCCGACGGCACCCGCGATCAGCTCGTGAGCCAGGTCGTCGAGGCAGTCATTCGCAACGCCGACACGGTCGAGCTTCAGGCCCCCTCCGTGGTCGAGGAGACCTCGGAGCTGCGCCGCGCCAGCGGCGAGAGCGTGTTCGTCGAGCACAACGCCCAGCGGTTCACCACCCACCGGACGCTGCGTGAAGAGTCCGCCCTGGCCACTTGGGGGCGTCGCCGTGATGGCGTGCGCATCAGCGACGCCACGGTCCGGCGAGCCGTCGGCGGCGCGAAACTCAACGCTGGTCAGAAGCGTGCGGTGGCCGGATTCGCGACGTCCGGGCGGCGGGTGCAGCTGCTCTATGCACCAGCCGGGGCGGGCAAGACCACCGCGATGCGGGTCTTCGCCGATGCCTGGCGCGCCGACGCCGGCGAGGTCTACGCGTTCGGCCCGAGCGCTCGCGCGGCCCAGGAGCTCGGTTCCTCGATCAACGCCCGCCCGCACACGCTGCACCAGGTCACCACGGCGATGCAGAAGGGCAACGCCGAGCGCGCGTTTCCCTTCACTCGCGGCGATGTGCTCATCATCGACGAAGCCGCGATGGCCGGCACTCACACGCTGCACGATGTCGTGCGCTACGCCCTCAACCGAGGCGCGGACGTGCGGATGGTCGGCGACGACAAGCAGCTGGCCGCCGTCGAAGCAGGCGGTGCGGTGCGCTGGTTCGCCCACCGCAACGGCGCGCTGCGGCTCGAAGAGGTCGTGCGATTCGCCGATCCGCAGCAGGCCGAGGCGTCACTGAAGCTGCACGCCGCCGACCCTTCGGGGCTCGACTACTACTTCGCCAAGGGCTGGGTGCACGAGGGAAGCCGGGAGACGATGCGCGACGCCGCGCACCATGCCTGGCGCACCGACCTCGATTCCGGTCGCCCGAGCCTGCTGATCGTGCCCGCCAACGACGACGTCGTCGCCCTCAACCTCCAGGCCCGCGAACTACGGCTGCACCGCGGCGACGTCGACAACGGCCGAGCTGTCCAGCTGCACGACGGCACCGCCGCTAGCAAAGGAGATTTGGTCGTCACCCGCCACAACGACCGACTGAAGACACTGTTCGGCGGCAAGGACTTCGTCAAGAACGGCGACACCTGGCAGGTACAGGGCGTCGGCCGGCACGGGGAGCTCAAGCTGCGTCACCAGGGCAGCAGCGGCACCGTGACGCTGCCGTCTCACTACGTCGCCGAGCACGTCGAGCTGGCCTACGCGGCGACGGTGAACCGCTCGCAGGGCATGTCGGTCAAGGGCGGCTCGTCGCACAGCGTCGTGCCGCAAGGACTGTCCCGCGAACAGCTCTACACCCAGATGACCCGCGCCGAGCACGACAACCAGGTCTACGTCGAAACCGTCCAGCACACCATCGACAGCCACCAGGAAACCCCGCTGGAACGCACCGGGCGGGGCGTCCTGGAAGCCGCACTCGAACGGTCCTCGGCCGAGACCTCGGCGACCGAGGAACTGCGCGCGTCCCTGGACAAGGCCGAGTCGCTGCGCACCCTGGTCGGCCACCACGACTACGTCGCGCACCTCGGCTCCGAAGAGCGCATCGAGGCGGTGCTGACCGAGCACGTGCCCCACCTGCTGGAACAGCCCGCCACCGGGGCGCTTCGCCAGACCGTGCGCAACGCCGACGACCTCGGCTGGCAGGCCGAGCACCTGGTACCCGCCGCCCTGGCCCAAGGCGCGCTGGCCGACGCCGACGATCCCGCTGCGGTGCTGCAATGGCGCATCGAGCAGCACCTGCTGCACGAACAACCACCACCGCGCACCGCCGCGCCCACGATGAACCAGATCAACCACTGGCGCGGAATCGTCGAACGCCACGACGCCACCGCCGACGTCGAAGAACCGGCCTGGACGCAGGTCTGGAGGTTGGCGGCACCAGCTCATGCTGAGGGCCTGGACGCCGATGCCGCGGTCACCATCGCCGCCACCCGGCTCGCCGATCGGCCCGCAGCCGACCCGATGGACGCCCACCGCTACACCGCCGGAGCGGTCTCCGACGCGCTGGCCGAGCAGCGCGAACGCGGTGCTGGCTGGTCGCCCGCGCTGCCGTGGATGGCCCGCCCCGACCACACCATCCTCAGCGACAAGTTGCGCGACTACCTCCAGCGCCTCAACGGCGCCATCCACGATCGCCACACCGAACTACGCACCCAGGTCACCGCAGAGCAGCCACACTGGACAGCCGGATTGGGGCCACGCCCCGAGGATCCCGCACTGGCCGAACGCTGGGACACCGTGGCCGGTCTGGCCGCCGCCTACCGCGACACCTACGGCATCACCAGCAACGACCCGGCTCACCCACTGGGTGAACAGCCCGACAGCCAGGGCCTGCGTGCCCGCGCCTGGCACGACCTCATCGACCAGTGGGACCCTCCCACCGACACCGCCAGCACCGACCAGGCCACGGGCACGAGCCACGACGAGCTGGAGCGGCTACGCGAGAGCATCGACGTCGACGATCTGCTGGAGACCTTCACCGACACCGTCAGCGAGCGGACCGAGGAACCGCTGTCGCTGCTGGCTGAGCGCCACCACAACACCAGCCGCGAACTGCTCAACCAGGTCGCGCACCAGGCCCTGGCCGAGCACGCCCCCCACACACTCGGTCAGCCCGCCGAGCCCCAGCTGCTGGACACGCTGCGCCGTGCCGAAAGGCTGGGCTGGCAGTCCGACCGGCTCGTCGCGCGCGCCGCTGACAGCAGCGGCCGCGAGCACAGCAACGACCCGGCCGCGGTGCTGCGATGGCGCATCGAGTCCCACATCGCCGACCACGAGCCACCCGCCCGCGTCGCCGAACCCAGCGCAGACCAGATCGCCCGGTGGCACATGATCACCACCGCAGTCATGCCGCACGAGGACATCACCGACGACTGGGCGCTGGTGTGGCGGCACGCCGCCGCCGGCGCCGCCGAGGGCCTGGACACCGACGCAGCCGTGGCCGACGCCGCACGACAGCTCGCCGAGTGGCCCACCGACCCGACAGAAGCTTACCGCTACGCCGCCCAGATCGTCGTCGACCACCTCACCCACCAACGCGACCAAGGCGCCGGCGAACAGCCCGTGCTGCCCTGGCTCACCGCCCCGCACCGCACGGTGCGAGACACCTCCCCCGAGCTCGCCGACCACCTCGACCAGATCACCACCGCCGTGGCAACACGGGTCGACGAGCTACGCGACCACGTCGCCCACGACCCCCCGGACTGGGCCGCGCGTCTCGGCCCGCGGCCGCAAGAGGCAACCGCCGCCGAGCACTGGGACGACGTCGCCGGTCTCGCCGCCGCCTACCGCGAGACCTACGGCATCCGCACGAACAACCCGGACGTGCCGCTGGGGCCCGAACCCGGCGGCCAAACCGCCAAGGCCGACGCCTGGCGGACGATCACCGACAAGTGGAGGCAGACCATGACCAGCCCAAACGAGAACTTCCAACGCGACGACACCACCGAACGAATCGAAGCCCTACGCGACCAGGTCCTGGAAACCCGCGAGGACTACCGCGACGAGGACGAGGCCCGCCGCGAGAGCGAGGGCTCCTACGAGCGCTACGGCTACGACGATGACGACGAGCTCGACCAGGGCAGCGGGTTCCACTCCGGCTCCGGTATGGGCTTCTGACCTCGAACCACCCTGGAAACCAGAGAACCCCGGAAACCCAGCGGTTTCCGGGGTTCTTCACTCGGCTGGGGGCGCGACCAGCTCCTCGAGACGCTGGTGGCTTCCGACCGAAACGGGTGACGCGCCACTGTCCGAAAATGTCGGCACCCGTCGATACGATCACCACATCTAGCGGTCAATATCCGGTCCTGCATCTATCGATTGTGCTTGAGGAGCTTGTTGTGGTCGTCGCCAACCCCGCCCGCCCGATGAGCGTCACCCCCGCTGTCGTACGGCAGCGTCTCCCCCGGACGCGGCCGGGCATGACCACGGACGTCTCGATCGGCGGTACGGACTTCACGGTGTTCGTCTCCGCCGATGCCGAGGGCCGACCTGTGGATGTCCACATCGCACACTCCAAGCACGGGAGCTTCGGACACGGGATGTTGGAGGCGTTTGGCGAGCTGCTCACCGAGGCGCTGCATTACGGGATGCCGCTCGAGGAAGTCGTGGCCCGATTCGTGAACACCCGGTTCGAGCCGCAGGGATGGACCGACGACAGCGACATCCAATTCGTGACCAGCCCGATCGACTACCTGGCAAGGTTCCTAGCCCTGGAGTTCCTGCCTCGCCACCGGTACGTGGCGCTTGGCGTGCTCACCACCGACGCGGCTCTTAACCACGAGATCGCAGGTCATCTGGGGTGAGGTCGTCCCGGATAGCTGGCGTAGTGCACGTATTCCGAAGCTGCCGTATTCACCGCAGAGATGTGGTCAAGGCAGCTCACGAATGGGAGCGAGGCAGGGTTGCTCAGTGCTCGGTGTTGTGGAAGACGTAGACGGTCACCAGCGAGCCAAAGCTCCTGGTGGGCATGGACGTCGTCGACACGTGTTCCAGTCGCCAGCCGATCTTCTCGATCTCCGACAGGATCGGGCCGAACTCGGCGCCGTTGCTGACCTTCATTTCCCTGTGAATCGGCGCTATCTCCGCCCACTCGGTCATCTGCACCTGCAGCAGGACGTCGCCGCGCTCCCGTGCGGCTTGCGCCAGCTCCACCGGCCCCAACTTCTCCTCCGCGACGCGTGGGTCCTTCTTGGCTCCGAACATGATCACTCCCGTGTTGGCGAGTTAGGTTTCAGCAGCGGGTTGTCGCTGCAGGTCAGGGCTTCATGGACTAGTCCAAGTCCACATCATTCCGTGCGGAAGAACTAGGGAACTTGTGCCCGCCAACCACCACCCCGGGGTTCGGTGCGCCTGGCAGTGATCCCCAGAGACTCAATGTTGCATTCATTGCAACCCGACGCCTGGCCCCGGAATCCGAAAACGCAGGTCATCTGGGGTGATGTCGTCCCGGATACGGACAATGGTCGGCCGGTGGCGCCAGCGCCCGTACTCAACCGCGGTATCTGCGACCACCTCGACCACGACGTCCGGATGCACCGGGAGATACACAACTGGCTCACCACCAGGGAGTCCGGCGACCACACCCGGCAGTCGTGCCGGCATAGGGGCCTCGTCATCGGGACGCAGCCGGGCGGCCAGCTCGGCGCGCAGTCGAGCCGAGACCGGCTGGGATACCCCGCTGGCCCGCCAACCTCCACGTGCAGACGGGTGGCCAAGCACGAGGGACGCGGCACCGACGACGCCGAGCACCACCACCTCGGTGGTCACCAGTTGGCGGATCTTGAGCCACCCGCTACGTGATCCCGGCATGTAGCGCGAGGCAACCGGTTTGGCCACTACTCCTTGTGCATAGCCGGTCATGACCAGAAGATCTCCGTTCATGATCACGAGCCGTTGGCATGTTCGTTCATCGAGGGAACCGCGCTGTGCCACACCAGCCTGCACCCGCACAACATCCTGGTCGGCGAGACCACCGTGCGTCTCGTCGGCTGGGCACGGTCCCGGCGGGCCGCGCCCTTCGTGGACGTGGCCATCCTGATCATCGAACTCATCGCGCCGGCCACACTCCCGAGCAAGCCGAACAGTGGGCGGCCGATCTGCGGATCTGGCAGGAAGCCAGGCCGGACGCGGTCACCGGGTGTGCGGTCATTCTGCTGGGCATCCGGCACTACCGGCACCACACCCATCCCGGCCCGCACCATGCGAGGCTGATCGACGCCGCCCGCGCCTGGGTCCGACACCGCATGAGCACTCCATAGCCCGGCCCTACGAGGCGGGTTTCGACACGAGCACCGCCCATCGCCATGTCCACCACGACCGAAGAGACACCATGACCGTGACCGCTTTCGACACATACGAAAAGTTCATTGGCTCCGGCGCACTGGGCTTGCCGTGGTACCGCATCGAGGAGCACCCGGCCGACAACATCGACGCCGACTCCTGGACGCTGGTGTTTTCCGAATGCGACTTCCGGGCCTCGGGCACCGCGATCTCTCAGCACGTGATCACCCACGCCGACCTGATGCGGGCCGTGCGCACACTCGCCGCCGCAGACGGCACCGGCCGCGACCACGACACCGTGGCGCACCAGTGCCGAACACTGGTGGTCCACGGCCCCGAATCCGTGCACTTCAAGCCCGAAATAGCCGACCAGGTGATCCAGGTCGCCGCGTTCGGGAAAGTTCGCTACCGCTAAGCCTCGCTACGGAACCGAGAGCACCGAGCCGGGACGGTAAGACCATGCCTGACGATTCCTGGGACGATCTCGTGGCCTAGGTCCGACACGCCGCCGACGGTCCGCCCGGACGGAATCCGGTGCTGACCTCGATGCGGTTCGACATGCTCGTCGCCGAGCACGGCTGCCTGGCGGTCGGCGCCGCCCTGAGCAACACCGCACAGATCACCCCAAGGGATCCCATGCACGGGCAGAGGCCCTAGCCTTCGGCTTCGCACCAGGGCCGTTGTCTCCGTGGACCCCGTCCGTGTGGTGGGTACGGTTGCGGTGTGGGGCATGGGATCGGTGGGTCCCGGCCAGGTTCGGAAGGGCGTACCTGGCGCGACAGCCGGAGCCCTCGGGAGACCTATGCTCCGCCTCCTTTGTGATGAGCTCCCGGGCCCCGGTTCACGCCGTTTCCGACACTGCGACCAGCCAGTCAGGCAACCGCGGATAGCGGCCAGCGTTGCGGAGCACCTCTTCCAACCCCGTCAGGTCGGTGTGCTCGCAGGAGGCGTTGGCGTGTCGTCGTCCGGGAACCCCTAGCCGGAAGACGTTTGGCACCGGTGCGTGCACGACGAGGGTTAGAGGAGGCGCGATGGGCCTGGTTCAGGAAACTCAACGGTCGCTGTATGCCACGGTGGGCGCGACAGCGTGGGTGGTGCAGGGGCTACGGGGTGCACCCGACTGGGTCGGGGATGCGTGGCGGGAACGCAACCAGGTGATACACCAGCTCAACAGCGCCGTCGACGAGCTCACCGAACGCGGGCAGGCCATCGTGAACGGAGCCCAGCAGGGGCTTGAGGCCGGGGCTCGCGAGCTCAACCAGGCCGCTTTCCGCATCCCGGGGGCTGCCGAGGCCGAGGGGGCACTCATCGGGGCGTTCACCAGCGAGGACGACCTGCCGATCTCAGACTACGACACACTTACGGCCGACGAGATCGTCCAGAAGCTGCCGGAGTTGTCCCAGTTCGAACTGCGACTGGTCCGCGGCTACGAAACGCGTCACCAGGCGCGTGCGACGGTCATCGGGCGCATCGACAAGCTGTGCGAGCAGCAGCCCTGGCCGGGCTACGACGAGAGGAATCTCGACGAGATCCTTCCGAAACGCCCGCGGATCAATGGTGGCCCCAGAAGAATTGTGAGCAGACACGTCACCACCAGCGACGGGGTGATCCGCCACGGGTCGTGCGGCAGCTTGAAGGCCAGGAACACGGCGAAACCGACGGCCGCGACGTCGATGATGATGAGCAACCAGGTCGGCATCGTGCTCCCTTGACGATCCTGTACGGGCGATCGCATGCCCACCCCACCGACGCCACTATCTCACTAGTTGCTGGAGCAGGAGTGCGTGGCGGGCAGCAGGTCTGACTCGCCTGACTGGTTGAGCAGCGTGCGCACACGATCGATGTCGTCCGGCGGGCGGTGCTTGGGCACGAGCCCGGCGTCGCGCCACCGTGCCAGCAGCCGCTCCCGCGCGCGTGGGGTGAGCCCGCCGCGGATTCCGTGTTGCTCGGATAGCGGCCGCACCAGCTCGGCGGACAGGCACTCAGTCCATACCGGGCATTTCGCGCAGAACTCGGTCGCGCGCCGTTGCCGCCAGCGGGTCTGGTCCACCGGTTCCTTGTAGTCCTCAGGGCCGAACCACAGATCGAGCATCGTGCCGTGGCAGGCGGCGTTGTCTTCCCAGTGTGCGCTCATCGCTGGTTCACCTCCTGTGTCGCGGGCCCGACTGCGGCTTCTTGGCGGGGCGCGGGGCACAGTGCGGGTAAGGCGGCCGCGTGGGAGCGCGGCGAGCACACACGCCATCCGCCGCTCTGCCGGGTGGATTTGGCTTCGTACATGGCCAGGTCGGCGGCGACCAGTGCGTCTGAGAGCGTGGCCTGGCGGTCGAGGGTGCTGATGCCGAGCGAGACCCCGACCTGGAGCAGGCCCGCATTGGTCGGGATCGGTGTGGTCAGCGCGGAGACCAGCATGTCGAGTTCGCCGGGGCGGAGTCCGCGGGTGACGAAGGCCAGCTCGTCCCCGCCGATCCGGCCGACGACGGCCAGGTGGCCGAGCTGGGTTTTCAGCCGGGTGGCCACGGCTCGCAGGACCTCGTCGCCGGCCTTGTGGCCGTGGGTGTCGTTGACGGCCTTGAATCCGTCGAGGTCGACCAGGCCGACCGTGCAGTCGCGGTGGCGCAGCGCCGCTTGGGCGGCCGGTTCGAAGGCCGCTCGGGTGAGCAGGCCGGTGACGGGGTCATGGTGGGCGCGGTGTAGCTGGCGCGTGCGGGCGTGCAGCCGGGTGGCGGTGAGCATCCACCCGGCTGCGGCGGTGGCGGCGGCCGCGCCGAGGGCGGTCGTCGAGCGGGACGAAAGCGGTGCAGCGGGGCGCCATTCGAGGAAGATCATGGTGGTGCTCCCTGTGCGTCGTTGTGCTGGTCACGTGCTGTTGTTCCTCACATCCGCGCGCGAAGCCGTCGGTAGAACCGCGCGCGGTTGGGCGTGGCCACCTCGTGGTGCAGGACGCCGGCCTGCTGGCCGGTATCGACGTTGACCGCACGTACGGTCCACAGCTGTTTTCCTCCGCCCTCGGGCACATAGGTGCGGTAGACCTCGATGCGCACCTGCTGGCCTGGCAGGGTCGGTGCGGTGTGCTCGTAGACGCCGCCGCAGCCGACCAGCGCGCGTTCGTCGGGCACGTGCGGAGCGATGACTTCCCAGGTCGCGTCCTCCAACATCGCGATCAGTGATCCGGTGGCCCACACCTGTTCTCCGCGGCTGGCGAGCAGGCTGCCGGGCAGGATCTCCGGGACGGTGTGCTCAACGCCGATGACGCGGTGTGCGGTGTGCAGGGGCGTCGTTTCGGCGGCGTGGATGGCGCGGCGAGCTGTGTAGGAGTGCGTGTCGTAGTCGGTCATGACGGGATCTCCACGAGTGCTGGTGCGAACGGATTGGCGGTGGCGCTGGGGTTTTCACGCAGTCCTGGTTGGCAGGGATTGCGCCAGGACACCTCGCACTCGGGGCAGAACCACCGCAGCAGCGGGTGCGGCAGCCAGCGGGTCGGTACCTGACATTCCGGGCAGCGTGGTCCTGGTGCTGGCCGAGGACTGGAGTGGCGCGGAGCGGTGGCGGTCATGACGGGACTTCCTTTCTGACGTGCACTTCTTCAGTGCTGGTGTGGCCGGATGTGGCTTGGGTGAAGCGGTCAGGGCGGGCGTTGGCCCCGGCGGGGCGGTGTCGTCCGTCCAGGCAGTGCGCGTGGGTCCACTCGGTGAGCCGGGCGGCGAAACCGGGCCGCCAGGTGTGATGCCAGTACTGGGCGTCGCGCACGTTGGCGGTGGCGCCGACGTTGGCCCGCCGCCAGCTGTAGGCGAGCGTGGCGACCTCCATCGCCAGACCGGGATGCTGGCGCCAGCACTCGGGAATCGGCGTGGCGGGACCACCGGCCAGTCCGACGTAGGTGGCGTTGTACCAGGCCACGAAGTTGTCCAGTGTCCAGTTCGGACTGTGGCCGTCCTTGCGGTGCTGGCGGTCCTCGGCCGCGGCCGGCGGGGTGAACACCACCCACGAGGCGGGCCGATCGTGGGTGTCGTCCTGCTCGTCCCCGTCGTCGCCGGTGTCGCCGTTTTCGGGAGCGTCGATGCGCTCGCGCAGCGAGTTGACCTTCTTGGCCAGCCCGCCGACGACCTCGGTGAGCGCGCCGAGCTGCTTGTCGAGCTCCTCGGTATCGGCCGGATCGTGCTCGCTGTGCCCGTCCGTTGCGGGTGCACGACGGCGGCGGTTCGGTGCGATGTCGTCCTCGCTCATAGCGGCTTCACCTCCTGGTAGGCGGGCGCGGTGGGCTGCGCGGAGGTGGTCAGGGCGTATCCATCCGGGGACACGGGGACCTCGCCGTTGCGCACCGCGTCGACGTCGGTCTTGAGCTGGCGCCAGTCGCGGCGGCGCTTGACGTCGACGGTGCGGGCCAAGATCGGCTTGAGGTGGCGGTGGAAGACCAGGACGCGTCCGCGGTCGACCGTGCGCACCGCGCCGGGTCGGTAGGTCGGCACGGACTCGGTGCCGACCGAGGTGCGGCCGATGCCGAACAGGCCGTCGGATTGCTGCTGGTAGCGGCGTCGGTCGTGGTGGTCGGCGATCGTGGAGATCCACTCCAGTGTCTTGGAGTCCTTGATCCCACCCCACAACGTCAAGGTCGTGGTGTTGTCCAGGAGCTGGCGACGCCCGTTTTCGCCGTAGAGCTCATCGAGGTGCGCCATTGACTGCACGGCCCAGTGGATGAGGACACCCCGACCGGCTGAGTCCGCCAGGATCTCGGGCAGTCGCGGAACCGGGGTGGCGTCGAAGAGCTCGTCGAGATCGTTGGTCGCGGGCGGGTCCAAGCGCCGGTTGGGGTAGCTCAACGCCATTTCCTGCTCGGTGGTGAGGATGTCCTCGACCAATGCGGTGAGCACCGGGCGTACCTGAGCGGACTGGTGTTCCGCAGCCACCAGGAACAAGCTGCCTTGCTGACCGATGAAGTTGCGGGCGTCGAACTCCTCCCCCGGCTTCGGGGAGCACAGCTCGCGCAGGTGCGGGTCGAGCCAGGGCTCGATGACCCGGCGGACGCTGAGCCACACCGCGTCGGAGGTCTCGGCGACCATGCCGATCTCGGAGCGCAGGTTGTCGGCCAGCTCCGGAAAGCCGTGCTGGCGCAGCAGCTCGACAGGCTCCTGATCTGGCGGTTTGGTGATCGCCCACTGGACGAGGTCGGCGACTCCGCGCCCGGCGTGCGCGGCTGCCATCAGATAGCACTGGATGACCATCTTCGCTCGCTCGCGGAACACCTTGTCGTTCCCGCCAACGTTCTCCAATCCCACGGCCGCGGCGTCGACAAGCGTCTCGGCGCGGCGGCGGGCGGTGTTGAAGTCCCGGCACCCGGTCACCGGCGAGGAGCGCACCTTGGCGGGCCAGTGCACGTCGCCGGTGGTGTCGAAGACCAGCACTGGTCCGGCTTCGGGGCGGCGGGTGCGGGCCAGCGCGGCGAACTCGACCAAGTCGGGTTTCGTGGTGCTGCACAGCAGCGCGCCCGGTGCGGCGAGCGCTTTGTGCACGAGGTCCCTACGCGACTTGCCGGATTGGGTGGGTGCGAAGGCGCCGGTGGGGTTTTCCAGTGGTGTGCACATGACCTGGTGGTTCGGGCCGCGGTGCAGTGGTGCGGCGACCTGTTCCAGCGGTGCGCGGCGCCGCTCGCGCGGGCTCAGGCTCGGCCGGGTCCACTCGGCGGTGCGCCGCGCCGCCTCCAAGGAGAGCTCGCGGCGGATGTCCTCCCGGCTGGCGTGACCGGGTTGCGACGGGCCGAACCGGCGCCAGGCCAGCCCGGCCACCGTGGCCAGGACAGCCACCGCGGTCGTGATGATCGCCAGCGTGACCGTCCAGTACAGGCCCGGCCGCCCGGCCAGCACCGGGGCCCACGGTGCTCCGAGGCCCGCGGCCGGATCGGAGGGGTTGCCGAGCACAGCGAACACCCCGGACACCCAGGTGTCGAAGCCGGGCATCTGCCAAGGGCCACCGGCGAGCACGGTGGCGGCTGCGGCGCCGGCCATGAGCCCGGCGGCCAGGGCCAGCAGTGCGCCGAGCACCGAGACCAGCACGCCCATCAGCGCGAGGTCGCGCTCGGCGGTGGGTGAAATGCGGTGGTTGCTGCTCATGCCTGCGGACTCCCGTGCGGTGGTGGCGGTGTGGTGAGTTCGGCGATTCGCCGGATGGACACGACCTGCGGGGCCCACGCGTCGAGGCGTTCGAGGATCACGCCGGTCGAGGAGTCGTAGGCGTTGACGATCACGCCGTGGCCGGCGTACATGCCCACGTGCCGCGGATCGGCCGGGGAGCCGAGCGAGCCGGGGATGAACACCAGGTCACCGGGCTGGATCTCGGCGAGTGATCCGACGGCGCGGCCGTCGTCTTTCTGGCCGTAGGTGCCCGCCGAGATCGGGACCCCGGCGCGGGCCCACGCGGCCTGCATCAGCCCGGAGCAGTCGAAGGCGTCCGGGCCCTTAGCACCCCACACGTACGGGGCGCCGAGCTTGCTCAGCGCGAACTCCACGGCCGCGCGCTGCTTCGGGCCACTCGGCAGCTGGAAGCCCGGCGGGAGCTTGGCCGGATCAAGCGGGATGTTCGATCCGCCCTGGTCCGGGCAGCCCAGCGCGGACTGGCTGGCCGATGCCTGCTGGGCCGTATCCCCGCCGCTCGGGGGCGGGACCGGGTTGTCCGGGCCGGTCCAGAACTTGTCCATCAGCTGGCTGGCGGGCTGTTCCTGCGGGGCGTAGCGGTCGGGGAACGCCGATGCCTGCACCTTCTGCTGGGCCACGCCCGGCGGCATGGTGTGCCAGCCCTCGAGCTCCACGAGGTGGTCGAGGAACTTCCCGGTGGCGTAGACGGGGTTGGTGACGTCCTCCGGCGAACCCCAGCCCATCGACGGGCGCTGCTGAAACAGCCCCAGCGAGTCGCGGTCGCCGTAGTGAACGTTGATCAGCCGGGACTCGACGATCGCGGTCGAAATCGCCAGCACCGCGGCCGGTTTGGGCAGGTGGCGCTGCTGGACCACCGAGGTGATGGTTTGGGCGTTGGTCATCTGCTCGCCGGACCACTGCTGGTCGCCGACCTGCTGCCCGCCCCCGCCGGGGCCGCCGTCGCCGTGGCAGCCGCCGAACGCGATACCCAGGCTTCCGGAGACCGCCAAGACCGCGATCCCGCCCATCGCCGCAGGCATGATCACGAGCGCCGTCAGCGCGACGGCGACCATCGACCACACGGTGCCCTTGCTCGACCCCGACATGGCCGCCTACCGGTCCCCACCGGCCCGAAGCTGGGCGTTGGTGTCGAAGGTGTGCTTCTCGGTGCGCGAGAGCACCGACTGGACCTTGTAGCCGGGGTTGTTCTCGATCTTCCACAGCGCTCGGCCGGTGCGCTCCATGCACCAGCCCGTGGTGACGTCGGATTCCTTGCCGGACAGGGCGAAGTCCTCGGCCAGCTCGTCGGCGACCCGCGTGGACTGGCCGAACAGGATCCGTGTGGAGCACAGCGCCAGGAGGTCCTTGGCGATCGCGACTTCCTGGGAGCCGGCGTTGCCCACGGACAGGAAGTCCGAGGGTTTGTGGCCCACGAGGATCTGGATCTTCTTCTCCGCGCGGGACAGGCGCAGGTCGGAGTCGACGGCCTGCACGGCCTTGGGGCCGAGGCGCATCTGCCGCCAGACCTCGTCGCGCACGACGATGCGGATCTCCCCGTCGTCCTGGAGGTCGGTGATCATCGACGACCAGGAGCCCAGGCAGGTCAGCGCTACGGCCACGGCCTGGTCCCCGCGGCTGCGCAGCAGGGACAGATCCATCGACTGGATCGGCGCGGCCCAGTCGAGCTCGAAGTTCGTCGGCGCGTCGAACAGCCCCGCCAGCGGGCCGCTGACCAGGTTGGCCAGCGCGTCGGTGATCGGGCGCAGCGTGTCGAGGAACTGCCGCCGGTCGGCGAAGCGGGTGTCCTCCCACAGCTCTGGCGCGGGGTCGGCGAGTTCGCGCTGGACGTCGGGGATGGTGACCGGCCGCAGGTGGGTGTAGCCGTCGGCGGCGCCGACCAGGCGCCGCAGCACCTGCGAGAGCACCGCCTCGTCGGTGACCGTCGGCGAGTAGCCCTGTGCTTCGGCGAGCGCGGTCAGCAGCTTGACCCACCGGCCGAGCACCCCGTCCAGCTCCTCGCGCTGCCGGTCGACCGACCAGGAATCCCACCGGCTGGCCAGCGGCCCCAGGTCCAGGGCGTTGAGCCGGGCGCTACTGCCGCGACCTAGGGCGATCGGGTTGATGTCCAGCGCCCGCAACAGGGGGCTGTACTCCCCTTTCACGTCTCCGGAGATCAGCGTGCGGACGCCGAAGAGCATCATGCGAAGCAGGAACGCGACGACGGTGGAGCTCTTGCCGCGTCCGGGCTCACCGAAGATCACCATGTTCGGGTTGGTCGCCAGCCCGCGCAGCACCCACTCGATGGGGTGGGCGTAGAATGCGCCGCCGGAGACGGTGTCGTAGCCGATGCGGGCTCCCACAGCGGGCACACCGTTGGACGCCAGCAGCGGAAACAGCCCGCCGATCTCGTGGGTGGCCGCCTCATACACCGCCAGCGGGGCCTCGACCGGAGCCCAGCCCTGACCCGGCCGGGCCAGGCCACGACGCGGGGCGATCGGCCGGTTGACTCGCTCCTTCTGCGCCGTAGGCCGGTTCGGTGTGCGCGGTTTGCTCGGTGGCGGAGCGCCGAAGTCGGCCAGCAGCTGCGCGGCGCTGCGCTCGTTCGTGCGGGTCTTCACAGCACACCTCCCCGTGCACGCGGCAGCCCGACGCCGACCGGCAAGCAGGCGGCGACGAACGCGGAATCCTGAGCGAGATCGAGCCGCAGAAGCCGGAACCGGCCGGCGGCGTCGTTTTCCAGGCGAGCGGCGTGGTCCTCGACGTTCCAGTGCGCGGGCACCGTCACCGCCGAGGCGGCGGCGTAGCGCACGATGGAATGGCCCGCGGCCACCGCCTTTTCCTGCGCACGGGCGCCGCTGGCCTCCCGCTCATCCGATGCGGAAGCCGAGAACCCCTTCGAGCTCTTGTAATCGCGCAGCACACCGGCCCGGAACCTGTAGTTCTGCACCGCCCGCGAGGCGCGACGGGCGTCCATGACCTCGTAATGAATTGCCAGGCACCGGCGTTCACCTGCGGTTTTGACCGCCAGCAGCGGCGAGAGGCTGCCGAACACCGTGCCCGCCTCGGGCATGAGCACGCTGTAGCTCACGGTGGAGTACGCGTCGTGGTCATAGCGCCGCCGAGGCGGCGAGGGCGCCTCGGTCGGCCCGGCTGCGGCCTTGGGCAGGCCCTGCTGGCCGTCGCCGGTGAGGTGCCCGGCCCGCAACACCGCCGAGCTGTCCGGGTTGAAGCCGGTGCGGATGGCCTCGGCCAGTCCACTGCCGGAGAGCCATTCGACGCTGTCGGCGCCGAGGGCCTTGAGCGGGTCCTCGAGCCCGTCGAGCACCCGGTAGAGCACCCGCGCCCGGCCCTCGGTCCCGCCGCCAGCGGCAGCCGCCGGCTTGCGCAGCGCGTCCTCGGTGCCGGAGATGGTCACGAAAATCTCGTGGCGCACCGAGACGGCGCCGATGGTGCGGTCCAGCTCGTCGGCGGCCTGACGGGCCAGCGGCGGCGCCTGGTCGACCTCGTGCTTCGAGCGCCACACGCTGTACTCGGTGCCGTCGTCGGGCACGGTGCGCACCAGCAGCGACATCCGGTCGATCACGTCGCGATGCCCGATGCTCAGCAGCAGGTTGCCCAGCCGGGAGGCCAGCCGTTCGCACTGCTCGTTGCTGAGCATCCCGACGCCGGTGTGGGTCAGGCGCGCGGTCGCGCCCCAGCGTCCGTCGCCGGTGTCGTGGATCAGCGCGATCCGGCCGCGGTCCTTGAACACCGGACCGTCAGGGAACGAGACCCGTTGCAGGACACCGGGCAGATCCGGCTCGTCGGGATCGACCGGCAGGCCCGAGGCGGCCTTGGACTGCCAGCGCGACCAGCCGAACAGCACGCCGAGCTGGTGCAGCACCAGGTGCGCGAGCCAGCGGAACGCCGGCCGCCCGCGCACGGGCACGACCACTAGGCAGGCGATGAACCCGCAGATCGTGGCCAGGATCAGGGCTTCAAAGAACCTGCCTGCGGAGACGGTCCACAGCACCGGAACTGCGAGCGCGATGCAGGTCAGTGCCTGCAACGGGGTCAGTCCCATGATCCAGCCCGCGTGTTCGCGTCGGGCCAGACCGCGATAGATCCGCACGTTGTTGGTACTCATACTGGGATCACCGCCGCTTCTGCTTCACTGGAGGCCGCGCCGCCGCCTCCGCCGCTGTTCTTGGGGCCGCCGCCCCCACCGCCGTGAGGACTTCCGCCCCCGCCGTCGTAGCCGCCGGGGTCATGTCCGTGGTCGGGAGGCTCGGGAGGAGGCGGTTCGGGGTAGCCACCACCTGCGCTGCCACCCCCGCTGCTGCCGTCGCCGTAGTCGCCGCCGACGCCTTGCGGGCCGATGCCGTCGGAGGAGGTCACACGGCCGCTATTGGCCGCAGCGGGCGAGGCCGCACCGCCGTCACCGCCGAGGACGTCGTCATCGCCGTCGCCACCGGGATCCGCTGCCGACGGCGAGGCGGAGCTCTGGCCCCCGCCGCCACCGGAACCGCCGCCACCGCTGGAACCGCCGGAGCTGTGGCCGACGCCGTGGTTGTCCATCTCGCCGTCGGCGTAGTCGGACATCGCCGAGTCGAAGCGGTCGGCGTTGGCCGACTCCTGCGCATCGCTGCCGCCGCCCCCGCCGCCGAAGCCGCCGCCGGCAAGGGCGTTCGCGGCCTGAATCGCCGGGTTGCCAGAGCCGTAGGAAGACACCCCGACACCGGCGAGGGCGTCGCGGAACGTCGAACCGGCATCGGAGTTCGGATCGACGAACGCGAACAGCCGGAACAGCACAAACGGGATCAGCAGGGAGATGATCAGGACCCCGACTCCGGCCAGAAGCCCGGACAGGCCCTTCGACCCGCCGGAGATGGCCACGCCCAGCACCAGCGTCATCGCCAGCACCGGCTTCATGGCGATGCAGGCCAAGATCCAGCGGATGGCCTTCCAGAACCACGCCTTGGTGACGTTGGCCAGCAGCCCCGCGGCGGTGATCGGGATCGTGGCCACGAGCACGTAGATCGCGACCTCGCGGAACAGCATCTCCAGCACGTAGCCGATGCCCGCCGGGATGACCCCGATGAACGCGCAGATCCCGAGCACGACCGCCTTGACGCCGTCCTGGGCGGCGTCGGCGAACGTCGTGTGCTGGAGCGCGTCCTGGAAGTTGGTCGACTGAAGGCCGTATTGGAGGATGCCGTGGGTGAGTCCGTCGGCCGCGGTGAGGAACCCCGCCACCATGCCGACGGTGATCGCCAGGGCGATCCCGTACTGGACCGGGCCGCCGACCAGCCGCATGAACCCGCGCCCGCCGCGGAGCGAGGTCATGGTCATCTGCCAGAAGAACAGCCCGAGCGCCAGCACGCCGGAGATCCACAGCATCATGGGCCAGAGCACGGAGATCGGGCCCTCGCGTGTGTCCACTGTGAACACCGAGAACTGGTCGGCGAGCCGGAACGCCTCCCGAAGGATCCACAGGCTGGCGTCCCACAACGCCTGCATCGCCGTCTCAAACGCCGAGCTGACCAGCTCTTTGAGCTTGCCGCCGATCGCGCTACCGATGTCGTCGAAGGGCCACATCTCAGCCACCCCTCTTCAGATCCCGGTAACCGGCATGGACCGCGTCCGCGCTGCCCGGCCATGCGCTCGGGGCGGGTGCGGGGAGCGGGCCGGGCGAGATCCGCCAGTCGCCACCGACGTGGCGCAGGGCTTGGCAGTCGCCGACACCGGCGGTGAGGGTCTGGCCCTGGTAGTCGACCGAGAACTGGCCGAGCACGCAGGCCACGACGTAGCGGCCGCCATCGGTCACGCCTTTGATCTGGCCGTGCGTGACCTGGTAGTTCACCGCCAGATCCGGGATCGACCCGGTCGGGTTGATCCCCGCGCTGCTGCGCATCGACCGCAGCAGTGAGTACAGCCCGGTGGTTTCCGGCTGCGGGGCCCCGGGCAGCGCCAGCCCGCGGAACCCGCGGGCATAGGTGGCCGGATCCCCGCCACGCATCGCGGCCTCATCCAGGGCGGTGAGTTGTCCCAGCGCACCCTCCGGAGTGGCGGGGAACCCGCTGGAGATCCAGCGCCCGGTGGTCTGGGTTGCCGTCGGAACGGTGATGGGTTCACCGGCCCGCTCAGTGGTCATCGGCTGCGGCTGCGCCGATTGCGCTGGCAGTGCCGCCATCGGGGCACTCGCCAAGGCGTGCTCGGCCGCCAGGTCCCAGCCGCCCGAATCCGGAACCGGCTTCGACGGGGGTGAGGCGGGAGCCGGTGGCGGCCGGTCGGTGACGTAGTGCGAAACCACCAGCGCGCCAGCCAGCGCGACGACGGCTAGGACCACCACGACGAGGGCCGCCAGGCTCAGACCGGCTCGGCGCCTGCGCTGCTGCTGGTTGGTGACGGGAGGGGCCATGACTCAGGCCCCCGCCGCGAAGTGGCTGATCAGCTGATAGCCGACCCCGTACAAGATGCCGCCGCCGAGGGCGCACAGCATCATGATCACGCCGATCTTGCCCGCGCGGTGGTGGTCGACCCACCGGCCACCGGCCCACACCAGCAGGCCGATGAAGAAGCCGACCATCAACGCCACGCCGGCGCCCCACTTGACGTTGCCGACGGCTTCGATGACCTTTTCGGAGCCGGGCGGGGCCACTGGTCCTGGGTTGGGGATCTGGGCCAGGACGGGCAGGGCCGTGTCTGCGAGCTGCTGGATCACCATGATGTGGCTCCCTTCGAGCGGCGGGACAGGCCAGGCAGCCGCCCGGCCGACGACGCCGTCTGGGGCAGCAGCTCCCAGCGGCGCAGCAATGGGGTGATGGCGGCGCGCAGCCGCGTCGGGGTGACCTCGGCGCGGATCCCGGAGGTGGCGATGTCCGGGTCGTGCGGCAGGAACAGCGCGTCGTCGAGCAGGGCCGACACGCGGCGTCCGGCGCTGCCGCGCACACCGGTGGGCCAGCGCTTCGCGCTGACAACCACCAGCTGGGTCGGCGGGGTCGTGGCACCGGAGCCGTTCCAGGCATCCAGGCGAGCCAGGACCTGTTCGGCGTGCAGCAGTGAGGGGCGGGTGGCCCGGCAGACCAGCACCGGCTTCGGCATCGGAGTCCCGGCACGCAGCCAGGCCCCGGCCCCGGCCAGTGGATGCGCGGCCACGCGCCAGGCGTCGTGACCGAGGTCGACTACGGTGGCCTGCACCGACTGGGCCTTCGGTTTGAAGAAGCGTGGGGGCGGCACCATGCCCGGGGTGATCACCGGGAGCTCGGTCTCAACCCGTGCGAGCAGCGCTTGGGCCCGCCAAGAGAACCGGATGCGCACCGAGGGATGCGGGCCGTCCAGGGCCGGGCCTTCCGAGCGGGCCGCGGCGGCCAGGCCGGAGCGCGCGGGATCGGCGGTATCGACCAGGAGCACGCGTTGCTCGGCGAGCTGCAACGCGTCGGCGAGCACGGCGGCGACCAGGGACGCTCCGGCGCCGGGTGAGGCGGCCAGCACCGGAATGAGCTCGCCGAATCCGGCCCAGTCCGCGTGGGTGTCGCTGATCGGCGAAAGGCCCTGTCGCTGCACGGCGGCCGCCGCCTGACCGGTCTGTGCGGCCGTGCGCAGGTCCGTCTGGTCGCCAGCGTCGTTGCCGGAGGATGTCGTCGTGGCAGCCGCAGCCCACTGCCCGGCTTCGACCGCGCCGACGATGTCTGCCGTGGGCAGCTCCGGCCACGCCGGGCTCGCGGCTCGGGCGAGGCAGCGGTCGCGGTTCTCGAGGCCGCCGGGTTCGGCGGGTGCCGGACTGGGCTGGTCAGCGAGGCCGTGGGGCTGCGTTTGCTCGGTATCGGCCGGGGAGGGAGCGCACGGCCACTGGGTGGCGGTGGCCGTGCGCTCCGGCTCCGGCAGCGACGGCGGTGTGGTGCCCGCCGCCGGTGGTTCCGAAGGCTCGCCCTGCTCGGTGCGGGCGAGTGAGGCGGTCGCGGCGTTGCGGAAACCGTTGTGCCCTAGCGAGTTCTGCCCTGAAGCAACCATGATTTCGTCTCCTTTCCCGGCCGGTGTGCGCAGGGCCGGGCGGTGATGAAGGCGCGTTGGTCCACGGCCTCGGGGTGCGTGCACCGGTCCGAGGCGCGATGTGGCGCGCGATCAGCGGCAGGGCAGGCCGGGCGATTCGAGGACGCGTTGTCCCTCACTCAGCACCCAAAGGGCTGCTGAGCTGCAAAAATCACGACAGTGATCGCTCCGGCGGGTGCGCCGGAAAAGGGATGCGTCACGGTGTGGCGGAATCACCAAAACCGCTTCCACCGCGGTCTGCCCGTATGGGACTTGCGTGGGTAGCGCTCGTTGAAGAGGGCGGTTCCAGCGCCGCCAGGAGCGCTACGTCAGGCGCAGATGCCCGAGTGGTTATTCATGCGGTACCTCCCGCGAAAGAGCTGGATCGGCTCCCACGCTGTTCGGCCGGCCCGCGGCCGGCGCACTCCCCTATTGGCGAAGGGCGGCCCCCACAGCCGTCCTTCACGCGACGGGCTCGTGTCCCGTCACTGCTCCGTCCGGGGCGATCAACTCTCCCCTGAGTGGCCGATGCCCCGGCGGATCCTGTCAGGTATTCTGGACAAGGTACTTCGAACGTAAGGTGACCCGGATTAGCTGTCAACTTTTCCGGACAGTTGACTTTGAAGTCCGCGATACAAGACACCATGTGGGTGAGAAGGTGGACACAGTGGCCGAGGCAGAGCGAGGCGAGGACTTCGCGGTCAAGCTCAGCCGGCTGTTTGAGAGCGTGAAACGCGAAGACGGCTCGAATTACAAGAAGCCGGAGGTCGCTGAGGCTGTCGGCGTGTCCCGCGCGTACCTCTATGACCTGATCAACGGCAAGAACAGGCCGAGCCACGACGTGGTCGTGGCGCTCGCAGAGTTTTTCCAGGTGCCGATCGAATACTTCTCCAACACCGAGCGAGGGCGCGAACTCAACCGCCAGTACGAGCTCCTGGCCCGCCTCGGTGAGCAGAACGTCCGGCAGCTGGCCACCCGCGCCAGCGAGCTCTCGCCGGACAAGCTGCGCAGCGTGATGGAGTTCATCGACTTCCAGGCGGGGCGGGACGACAACCCGTCCGAGTGAAGTGCACATCACCACCAGCTGGTTCTGCTCTGCATAAAGGCTTTCGCGCCCGCGAGGCGAGGTGCGCAAAAGAGCGACAGAACGTAAACGTGAAGGTGGACCAGACCTGCCGGGGGTGGGATGTGCACGTAGATCAGGGGACGGTGACGACCGAGGGGGCCAAGCTCTACTACGAAACGTGTGGAGAAGGCCCCCCGGTCTTGCTCGTCCAAGGTGGACTCAGCGAGGCCGGTGCGACCCAGCAGCTGGCGACGGAGTTGGCGCAGCAGCACCAGGTCATCAGCTACGACCGGCGCGGCTTGTCCCGCAGCACGGTTTCCCGCGACCCGCAGTCGCTGACGATGGCCACCCATGCCGACGACGCGGCCGCGTTGCTGGCCGCGCTGACCTCCGAACCTGCTCGCGTGGTCGGCCCCAGCATCG
This sequence comes from Saccharopolyspora mangrovi, assembly GCF_035320975.1. Taxonomy (NCBI): domain Bacteria; kingdom Bacillati; phylum Actinomycetota; class Actinomycetes; order Pseudonocardiales; family Pseudonocardiaceae; genus Saccharopolyspora; species Saccharopolyspora mangrovi. The sequence goes on from NZ_JAWLNX010000027.1 coordinate 24,955, forward strand.
GCGCCGTGATTGGCCTGCACCTCACCGCCCGCCATCCCGACCAGGTGGCGCTCCTGGTCGCCCACGAGCCGCCGATGGCCTCGCTGGTGCGCGATCCCGACCAGGAAGCCGGGCTCGATGAGGTCGCCGAGCTCGCGCGCGAGGACGTCGGCGCCGCGATTCGCCGCTTCGTCGCTCTCGGCGGCCACCGCGAAGGAACACAGGAACCGGGAGCCGGTCCGGCCCCGCCGGTCGGGAACGGCGAGGCGAACTTGCGGCGCTTTTTCACCTACGACTTTCCCGCCGTGCGCACCGCCGCGCTCGATCTCGACCAGCTCGCGGGGCCAGCTCGGCCGCCGGTGATCGTGACCGGCGGCGAGGAATCGCGCGGCCAGTGGGAATACCGCTGCGCCCAGCAGCTCGCCGCCGAGCTCGACTGCAAGCTCGTCGAGATGCCGGGAGGCCACAACGGACTGGTCAGCCACCCGTGGGCGACAGCGGATGTGCTTCGCCGCCTGTTCACGGAGTCGATCGGATGAAGAACGACTCCCGAGGCTGGCGCAACGACCTGCAACTACGCCGAGGCGTGAAGAGCCTCTTGCGGGAACTCGAGCTCGACGCACCGCTGGATGTGCGCGAGCTGTGCAACCGCTTGGGGCAACGCCGCGGCCGCCCGATCAAGCTCCGCGCCTACCCGCTGCCCGCGCCGGGCGTGTTCGGGCTCTGGATCGGCACGGCGGACGCCGACTACATCCTGTACCAGCGCGACACCACGGTCGCGCACCAAGAACACATTATCCTGCACGAAATCGGCCACATCATCAGCGGCCACGGCAGCGATGAGGCCGACGACGACATCTGGCAGCAGATTTTTCCGAACATTCCCCCGGAAATCGTGCTGCGCGCGCTGCGCCGGGATGGCTATGGACCGGCGTTCGAGCGCGAGGCCGAGATGGTGGCCACGGTCATCAAGGAGTGGGCGACCCTGCTGGAGCGCTTGCAGTTCTCTCCCGATCGGAAAACCGATGCCGCCCGCCGACTGCGGGGGGCCTTCGACGACCACCAGGGATGGCTGTGATGGCGGTACCCAACCTGTTGATGTGGGCCGCGGCGACCGTCGCGGCGATCTGGAAACTCTCCCAGCTGGTCCGGGCACCACACGACAAGGGGCTCCGGGTCGTGACCATGTGCACCGTCCTGGTGTTCATCGCGCTCTCTGCGCAGCTGGCCGTCAGCATTCCGGCGGTTGCCGAGTTCTTCCCGAGCCAGTCACCGAAGCTGATCCAGAACGTCATCCTCACCTTCTTCTTTGCGCTGCTGCTGGTGTTGTTGCAGGCCAGCGTCGCCCCCTCAGCGGTCGGTTCGCGCGGGTGGCTTGAAGTCGTGTTCGCCCTGGTCGCCAGCGGTGGCCTGGTGGCGGCTTTCGCTGCGGCGGCCCCGGCCGACCGGGGCGCGAGCTACGAGCACGCCGGAGACTCACCGGCGGTGCTGGCCTTCTACCTGATCGGCAACCTCTACATGAGCTACGCGACCGCACGCGGCGCGTACCTCGCCTGGACCACGGCCGACCACACCCGCTCGCGCGCCCGCCTGAGCCTGCGTGTGGCGGCCGCCGGCCTGGCCGTAAACTGCCTCGGAACCCACACGCCCCGAGTCCTGTCCACCGCGGGACGGCTGGTCTCCGGCAAAGACCCCATCCCCGGCACCGCAACGTGGACAACCCCGATCTTGGCCATCGGGATCGTGGCGTTCTTCCTGGGAATCGGCTATCCCGGAGTCCGCACGGGCCTGGTCAAAGCCCGCATGTGGATCGAAGTGCGCCGCCACTACCGCCAACTGCGTCCGCTGTGGGCAGCGCTGTGCGCGCAGTTCGACAACATCGCACTGTTCGGGCAGGTCTCTCCACTGCGCGAAGCGCTCCAGCTCCGCCAGATGCGGCTGCGGTACTACCGGCGCGTCATCGAATGCCGGGACGGGCTGGTGTGTCTGAGCCCGTTCGTCGCCGAACCTGTTGACTCAAGCAGGACTCCCGAACAACAGGCCGAGATCGTGCGCGACGCGCTCACGCGCGCCGCCGCCGGTGAGGAAGTGTCGGTGGCCTCAGTGCTCGCGGCACCGGAAGCAGCAGGCATGGACGCCGATACCCAGCAGCTGCTGGCCCTGTCCCGCGCGTTCGGCCGCCTGGACAGCACCGATGCGCGACCAGTGTCCGGGACGACCAGCTCCACTAGCTGAAACCCCGCCGGGATCAGCGCCCGGTCAGGCAGCCGATCACGCACGTCCCACTCCAGCAACTCTGCCGGACTCCCGGCCGAACTCCTGCTTGGCACTTCTGCTGGCTCCGCGGGCCCGCCGATCAACGGGCGCAGGGGAAGCACCGTTTGACTGCGACGGAAATCGCACCATCCCGACTACCCTTCCATATATACCCGAGATTTGGGCGGGACTTCGGTGGGCTTTCCAAACACACTCAGAGCACGGAACAGGGGGCGACGGAGATGGACTGGGGCGACCGCTTCAACTGGGACGAACGAGCTGACCCGACCGGATGGACGGAAACCATTGTCGCTGCCGTTCTCCCCGACCGTAGGCCTGACGCCGAGCTAGAGATTCCCCCGCTTCCCGTTCCCGAGCTGGGACCGGTGGCAGACGGCTCATCAGCATTCAGCATGGGACGCATCGATCGTTCTGGCCGGATCGCCGCACGCAGCGTTCTCGACCGACTCAGTTGGTCACCCCACGATCGGCTCTCACTCACCACAGTCGCCGGAATCGTTGTGATCCGCCGGGACCCAGCAGACGGCACCGTCACGCTGCCAGGGCGCGGCTGCCTCGGGATTCCATCCAGAGTCAGGGGACGTTGTGGCATTGAGCCCGGCCGCAGCGTCCTGCTCACGGCCATGCCCAGCCACGATCTCGTCCTCCTATACCCAGAGGCCATGGTCGAACAGATGCTTCTCCTCTTCCACACCCAGGTCATCGCTCAGGACTGACATGCGCGCTGAAACCGACGAGGGAGACACTGAGGGAATCCGCGAGGAACTTGAGGCACTCCGCGTCCTCCTGGCGCGACTCAACCTAGCCCCCACCGATCTCACCACCACAGATCCGCCGACGCCGACATTCGAGCAGTACGTACCCCAGGTAGCGGCCTCGGTCAGCGTCGGCACCAGACGGACATATGGTCCCTACTGGCGACAACTCGTCGAACACTGGCCGCAACGTCGACTCACCGAGCCCACCAGTACCGAGATCCGGCTCCTCGCCGAACACGTCAAGGCACAGGCCCTCACCCGGCGCAACAGCCGCGGTGGCCGCAGCGCCGCCGAGCACTTCATCGCAGCGCTACGCCGCCTCTACGACCAAGCCGAAGCAGACGGCTTGCTCTCGGGAACCGCCAACCCAGCCAGTCGCGTACCGAAACCAACCAGGTTGCCTAGTACCCGGCGTGCCCTCTCCCATCGCCACCTCACCGAGATCAACCACATCGCCGCCACCACCGGCAACGACCCCGCTCTCGATTCACTCCTCCTGCGCTTCCACACCGAAACCGCATGCCGCCGCGCCGGCGCACTCACCCTCCGACCAGGCGACCTCGACGGCGAGCTCTGCGTCGTCCAACTGACCGAAAAGGGTGGCACACGACGAACACAACCCGTCTCCCCCAGCCTCATGCACCACCTACAGGCTCACATTCACCACCGCCACAACACGGACCCGAACAAGGCCGTATTCCGCTACCGCGACGGTCGACCCATCACCCGCCGCCGCTACGACCACCTCTGGAACCGCATCGGAGACCACCTACCCTGGGTGATCGCGCAGCAGATCAGCACGCACTGGATCCGCCACACGACACTCACCTGGGTCGAACGCCACTTCGGCTACGCCGTCGCCCGCGCCTACGCCGGCCACCAACCCCGCGGACACGAACCCACCGCCACGGCCACCTACATCCGCGCCGAGATCGAAGAAGTCGCCACCGCCCTCGCCGCGCTCACCGGCGAGGCACACCCCCTTGCACCGGAGAGCCAAGGCCCGTCCGTGGTGCCCCGGAACTAGCCACAAAATTCAATCTCAACTGAGACCATCAGCCAAACAGAACCCGGTAAGACATCGCGGAGATGGTCTTCACGGACATAGACGTTGCGGGGTGCCTTCTCCGGCTGTGGAGTGGCGGTGGTGAAACCATGACGACAGCGGTACCCCGCACGTCCGTGGACCCAGTGCGCATCCATCCGACGACCGCACTCACTACAGACACCAACCTAGCCAACACGTACTCGCGTGTGTCACCGGTCTTGGTAGGTCGCGCGGCCCGGACCCGCTGCACGGCGGTAAACGTCGCCTCATCGACCAACGGTGCATGTGCCAACCGTTCGGATATTTCCCAGTCGTTCACCAGGTTCGACCGCACCGGCCCCGAGCCTCGGCCGCTTGCTCGTCCCCCGGCGCCGTGTCCCTGGGTGGTCTGCCGGTTCCAGACCTTCGGTGAACGGGTCGGCGGGGTCGCCCGTCGGCGGCGTGCCGCAGGATCGAGTGTTGCCGTCGGCCAGTGCCGGTCAGCAGTCATTGCAGCCGTTCCCGCACCGCTTGGCGTTGTTGAGCTCCGCGGTCGTCGATGCTGTCGATTTCGGCGGCCAGCAGCTCGCGGTGCTGGGGCCGAAGACCCGCTCGATGAACAACCGGGTGACAACGTCGAGAATCGCGTCTTCGCGGAGATAGACCGCTCGATGGCGAGCGGCAAATCCTCTGCCGTGAGTCGAGCCCTCGCCAACGCGGGCCAGGTTTTGCGCGGCGACCGTGAGTACCAGCGCGAGCTGAAGGCATGCATAGTCACCACGTGGCGCGGGGCAGCGGTTGCGGACGGAGGAACTGGGCGAGGCCGGGCTCGCGGCCACCCGTTTTGCCACGGGACGACGCACCTGGCCGATGAGAAGAAGTCGACAGAGAGGGGCGGACCGGAGGCCGTCCTGGTCCTGAGTGGCGGCGCCGACGACCGGCTCGGTTGGCTCCGCCTGGGCGAAAACCATGGAGATGCTCTGGCTACAGGCCACCGCGGCGGGGACATCCGCATCCGTGATGACCCAAGCATTGCACCTGACCGACGTGCGCGCAGTTGAGCGAGGAACTCTGGCTGCTCGGGCCCACCCACTTGCTGATGTGTTTAGGTGGCCCTGCTGATCGGCGAATGCTCGCAGGGCGACTTCAGGAGTCTTCTCTGCGGTCTCTGGAGCCGTCCTCGCCATCATCGCGCACGAGTTCGTGGAGCACGTCGGCCGCAGCCCTGGCCGCGTCCGTGAACGGCTCGAGGACGATGTCGACTCCGGCAGCGCGCAGTTGTTCGGAGTCGTGCCGGGTGTGCGCGGTCAGCGCGATCTTGCCGCCGTAGTCGTGCTGCCGCAGCCCATGCAGCAGCGCCGCGTTCGTCTCCAACAACGGGATGGTGCTGATCACGAAACGCGCGCGTGACAACGAGAGCAATTCGAGCAAGTACGCGTCCTCAGCGCTTCCGTGCACCGCCGTGACCCCCTCGGCAGAGGTGCTCGCAACACGGTGCGGGTCGAAGTCCACGGCCAGCACGCGGTGCCCGGCACGGCCGAGCAGACCAGCGACGTGCCCGCCGAATCGACCGAGACCGTAGACGACGCCGTCGAACTCGGTCTCGGAATTGGTGGGATCAGCACGGGTACTACCCCGTTCGAAGACGAGGAGCACCCGTTCGAGGCGGTCGTAAATCCGGTGTGAGTACTGGATCAGATAACTCGACCCGCCGATCGTAACGAGCCCGACGACGGTGATGATGCTGACCGTGGTGTTGTCTATGTGCCCGAGCTCCAGGCCGAGCGCGGCGACGATCAGCGAGAACTCCGAGATCTGGGAGACCGCAAGTCCGGTGAGGAATGCGACCCGCACCGGGTAGCGCATCATCGTCATGATGGCCATGACGATGAGCGAGTGCGCGAGCAGGACGAACGCGGACAAGGCGGCGGCTTCGCCGAGTTGCCGCCCCACGTCGTCGAACTCCAGGTTGGCTCCCAGGTTCAGAAAGAAGAACAGCAGCAGGAAATCGCGCAGGCTCACCAGGCGGGCACCCAGCGCGTCGCGGTAGGGGGTGCCCGCCAGGGAAATGCCGGCGAGGAAGGCCCCCACCTCGGAGTTGAAGCCGAGTTGTTCGCTGGCGGCGGCGATCGACACGGCGTAGGCCACGCCGAAGAGCACGAGCAGTTCCTGGGAACGGGCAATCTGGTGCAGCAACACCGGCAGGACGTAATACATCAGCACCGCGATACCTGCGAGAAGCGCGGTTCCCTTGCCGAACACAAGTGCGACGTCGAGCGCCATGCCGGCGCCTGTCCTCTGACCGAATGCGGACAGCGCGATCATCACCAGGATCACGACGATGTCCTGGACAATGAGGAAGCCGACTGCGATGCGCCCGTGCAGGTGTTCCAGGTCTCCCCTGTCGGAGAGAAGCTTCACGACGATGATCGTGGAGGAGAAGGTTAGCGCGATGGCGACGTAGAGCGCTGGCACGAGGTCCATGCCCAGGGCACTCGCGATCAGATAACCAAGCAGTGCCGTGAAGACGACTTGGCCGAGGCCGGTGACGAGCGCGACGGACCCTGTCGTGCGGATCAGGTGCGGATCGAGCCGAAGGCCAACGAGGAACAACAGGATCGCGATGCCCAGGGTGGCCAGCAGTTCGATCGTGCCCTCCCCGGTCACCCAGCCGGTGCCGGTTGGACCGACGAGGATGCCGACGCCAATGAAGGCGACGATCAACGGTTGATGGAGGCGGATGGCGAGCACTCCCGCGGCTGCGCCGATGGCCAGCACCACCGCGATAAGCGGGAACGCGTGCATATCCACCGTCACCCCCGAAGCCGCGTGCCGCGAGCGCACCCCTCCCACGGCACGCCGAACAACGCCGCCGAGCCAAGAGCCGGACGCACATCGACCGCGTGACCGTTCCCGCCCACCACCAGGCTAGCGCCGCAAGGGTGAACGAGCCGTGTGCCGCCAGCCTGCTGCGGCGTGAAAGCGCGCCCGTCTGAATGCAACTGAGCGCTGCTAGTCCATCTCGGTATTGGCGTCCCCGTTCCGAGGGAGTGCGGGAGCTGTACCTCGTCACCGCTCGTGGGGTCGCAGGGCCGGCCCACCGCCCTCGTTGCCGCGCACTTGCGGCAACTCGACCCGGCCCCTGGTCGCTGCGCTCGACGGATGCGAACGGCCCTGCGGGGTGCCCAGGGACAGGCGCTGACGTGCTGCTGCGAGCCGTCGTCGATCCGTCTCACTTATACGACTGTTGCGCGGACTCCGAACCGTCCGCGGAGGAGGAACGTGCGAGCTACACGACGAGCCGCCTTGCCCTCCCGCGTCCTCGTCAGGTCCGAAGAGATACGCAGCATCGGCACACTTGTGCGTGTCATTGGGGCTGACTAGACCGCAAATCGGAACAGCGTTCTGCGTGACAAAGGGGGGACCGTGAGCCGACTTTGCCGCCACTCCGCACCCCTCGAGAAGGTAAGTCACCATCCTCATTGCGTCGGTTCGGTCGTAGCCGGAGACGAAGATGCACAGGTTGCCGATGGCCCGCATCGGAGTGCACCACCACACCGGAAGGTCTGTGTCGCTCGATGGCGCTGCGTAACGCAACCACGGCCAGGGATGACTTCGAGCCGTTGTTCGGTTCCTGGGAAACCTCTTCTCGGAATACCCCCAGGGGTTTGTTACGTTGGAGTGAGCGAAGGGAGTTGGTCGTGGTGGAGATGAAACCCGAGATGGTGGGAGACGCCTTGACCCGTCTGCGCCGGGCGCGGGGTCAGTTGAACGGCGTGATCGAGGCCATGGAAGAGGGGCGCGACTGCGCTGAGGTGCTGACCCAGCTCGCGGCTGTTTCGCGTGCTCTGGACCGTGCTGGGTTCAAGATCGTGGCCAGCGGCATGAGGTATTGCCGACAGGCTCGCGAGGACGGTGATGAACCGCCGATGACTGAGCAGGAGCTGGAGCGCCTGTTCCTTTCGCGGTTCCGCGCCGAGCTAGCAGCGTGGACCGGCCAGTCCGGTGACGCGTTGGAAGGAGTGCCCACCTCTGCCGCGGGCCCCCGTCCAGGGCCGCAGGACCAGTGGGTGCACCGGGACTTTTCGGCCGGGGTGTCACCGCGCCCAGAAGGAGTCGAGTACGAGTCCCACCCGTTGCTGGTCGTGCTGTGCACTCACCAGGAGAGCCCATATGCCGAACTACAAGCCGGGCAGGCTGTTCAGAACGTCTGGTTGACGGCGACCGCCCGCGGCCTGGCCGCCTCGATGATCTCGGAGGTCATCGAGGTGCCGGACACCCGCGACGAACTACGCCACCTGCTGGGCGGGACGCTGCATCCCCAGGCATTGTTGCAGATCGGCTACGGGGGCCCCACCGTTCCCGCTCCGCGCCGAGCCATCGACGATCTGATCCTCGAGTAGGACACAACCACCTGAATCTGCCAACGCATTCGCATCGCGGGCGACAAGACGAATTGCGGGAACCAGTCCCACCGATCAGACGCAGACCAGATCGCGCCCAAGGTTCTCTCGTGCCGACTGACCACAAGCGAGATTGAAATACTCAATCCCGTCGTCGCGGAGCGATGGCGGGATCAGGTCGTGGACGCACGCGGCCGCTGCGTGCCTTTCGGCCGCAGTGTCGACACCAGCGGGTGGGGCGGCGTAGTCACCACATCCTGTAACCCCAGGTGATCACGCAGAGGACCGTTTTCGCTGGTCTCCTGCCTGGCACTCGGTCGGCACTTCGACAACGCCATGCTCCTCGTCGCGGTCCCGGTCGGCGCGTCGGTCAGCTACACCGGAAAGGCCAGCTGTGTTCCGCTGGGTGGCAGCGCTGCGGGCGCCGCTACGAGCTGGAGCTGTTCGAGTATCCAGTCCGGGCCGAGGTAGACGATCACCAACCCGTTCGCGCAAAGATGATCGGCCACATCCTTGTCGTCGCCACTGACCTCCGGCAGCCGGGATCGCAGCCCGTCGAGTAGGTGTTCCTCCCTGACATAGACACTCTTGAGACCCGGTGCCTCGGCGCGGGCGCTGGTGCGACCGTGCCGGCAACGATAACCGGGGCGGTTGTGCGCCCAGTGCGAATCCAACCTCGATCACACGCCCCACACACCACCGACCCCGCCAACAGATACGTCCAGATCCCACCGTCCTGAGGTTTCCTCGCCGCCCGGATGCCCTGCACCGAACGAAACGTCACCTCCTCCACCAACGCCGCATGGGCCGGCGCGTGCGACACCACCCACTCCCCCGAGTCCATACGGCGCCCCGTACCACCGGCACGACGCGCCGCCCCAGGACCTTGGACCGTGCCGGTGCGGTTCCACACCTGCCTGCCCGTCTAACGCGGATTCTCCAGAATCCCCGCTACCGTCGGCGTTCTCCACGCCCGGTCCGAACGATGCCGATTCCGCTCCGGATCCGCACCCGACGGACACGGCACCCTACGATCATTGAGCTCCCGCGCGATCCCAGCAATGCTCCGACCCGCCACACGCAGCGCAAAGATCCACCGCACCCACGGACCCGTCACCGGATCCGGCTCCAACTGATGCAACCGACGCCCCCACCGCGCATGCTCCGCAATCGGATGCGGACCCACATCCACAAGCCGATACCCATACGGCTGACGACCACCACGGAAATGCCCCTGCGACCCCGTCTGAGCTGGCATCGCGGCCTTCACCAGATACTGAGCCCGCGCCACTCACGCTGAGGCCTGCGCACCCAGCAACACGTTGCGCAACGCGGCCACTGCCAGCGAGCTTGATCGCTTCGAGTTTGATCTGGTCTTACTCGGTGCTGCTGCCGAACGTCCAGACCGCCGGACACGTTTGCCGCCTCGCCGCGAACCTGTACCGGATCAGTACCTGACCATCGCCAAGCCGCGCGCAGCCCTCACTCGCTCGAGCGCGGTGAGCGAAGCGGCGCGGGCGCAGGTCAAGACGCAGTGACCTCGCGGGCGATGCTGTCCCGCCGCGACCCGCTGAACAGCTGCGCGGGACCATCGCCACCGTCGCCGGCGGTGTCGGCCCGTGGCTGAACGTTCCACTCGTCGACCGGCCGGCGGCTGGTGACCGGGTCCGGGTATCCGTCCTTGCACCCGAACGCAGTGAGCCGATTCAGGCTTTCGTCTCTGGTTGCTGCCCCCTCGACTTCCCTGCGGAAACCTTGCTCCGCAGGCCACCCCCCATCGTATACTGACCGTACGTACGGTCCATAACCGTAAATGGGGAGGCTTGCCTGTGCCCGACCTCGGTGCCGTCGGCCTCGGCCCTGCCTCGCAACGCCACCGGGAAAAACTCAAACGTGAGCTACGTTCCAGCTTCCATGCCTGATAGAGGGCGAGTGGAGGAGTCTCCATGGGGCTCGTCGAGTGTCCGTCGGGAGCAAGATTTCCGTTCCGTACCAGCGCCCAGTTTGGACGATCCCGTCCGGGTGGGTTAGTCCGGCTGAACATGAGCGAAGGAGCATCTTATGAAGCTCGGCTATCATCTCGGTTACTGGTCCTCCGGGCCGCCCCGCAACGCCGCTGCGCTCGTTCGAGAGGTCGAGGATCTGGGATACGAATCGATTTTCAGCGCAGAGAGCTACGGTTCCGACTGTTTCACTCCGCTCGCTTGGTGGGGCGTAGGAACAAGTCGAGTTCGTTTGGGAACCAATGTGACCCAACTCTCCGCACGCACTCCCGCGGCCACTGCGATGGCCGCGATGACCCTTGACCACCTCAGTGGCGGTCGATTCGTTCTGGGGCTCGGCGTTTCTGGCCCGCAGGTCGTCGAGGGATAGTACGGTGCACCGTACGCAAAACCGCTGGCCCGCACCCGTGAGTATGTTGATATCGTTCGGCGGGTCGTCGCACGGGATGCGCCTGTGGAGTCTGACGGGCCGCATTATCCGCTACCCGTCCGCGGCGGCACCGGGCTGGGCAAGCCGCTACGGTCCACTCTGCATCCCCGCCGTCGGGATCTGCCGATCTACCTAGGCGCGGAGGGCCCTAAGAACGTCGCGCTGGCCGCCGAGATCGCCGACGGCTGGCTGCCCTTATTCTTTCCCCTAAGTCCGATGAGTTCTATCGCTCCGCGCTTGCCGAGGGCTTCGCCCGGCCCGGGGCCCGCCGTACCGCTGCTGACTTTGAGGTCGCTGCGTCAGTCCCCATGATTGTCGACGACGACGTCGAGCGCGCTGCCGACCGTGTCCGTCCGCTGCTCGCCCTCTATGTCGGGGGTATGGGCGCGAAGGGCACGAACTTCCATCTCGATGTGTTCGCACGCATGGGTTGGGAAGCAGTCTGCGCCACTGTGCAGGATCTCTACCTCTCTGGGCGCAAGGCTGAGGCCGCCGCCGCGATACCGCAGGAGATGATTGACGACGTTGCTCTCGTGGGCCCTGCCGAGCGGGTGCGGGAGCAGGTCCACCAGTGGGAGAAGACGACGGTAACCACTCTGCTGGTCCAGTCCACTCCCTTCGCGGGCGACGATCTCGCGGCCTGCGGGCAATCGCGGAAGCCCTTCTGTAGTCGAATTCGATCATCACAAATGATCGACTCCGAGAACGCATGCCACGCATCGAGCTCATCAAGGTGGAGCCATCAGTTCGGACAGCAGTGGGACCGCCATATCCCATGGTGCGCCGCTCGCGGCACCGCCCGTGCGAACTGCGCGCCACCGAGACAGACGCCCCCAAACCGGTGCGGTGTGACGTTTCCGCCCGAGGGGAGAGAATTTTCGGGGCCCGGTGGATAAGTCGGTGTGGCGTAGCGGGCGTGGCCGCAGGCCGCGCCCTGTGCACGCGCTCGGTCAACAGCGAAGGGGCACTGTCGGCGGTGACGGCGCCCGCTGAGCGTTGTAATTCCGAAGCTCCTGGCAAGGCGTCTCAGCAAAAGGGAAGACCGTTCCCAGGCGGAGACCTTGGCGTCCGCATCAGATTGCGAGATGGTGGCGGCCCGGGCGCTGGAGTTGAGCTGGCCGATGAGGGCGCGAGATGCGTTGTCGAGTCCGTCGAGGATGTCTTGGCGCGCGATGATTTCGCCGTTGACGATCCAGGTGGCGAGGCGTTGTTCGGCGTTCTCGAACTAATTCGAGTCCCTGGAGCCTCGGCACAAAGTCGAGATCCACAACCTGACAGGCGGGTTCGCGACCTGTCGCAAGTTCGGCCCGATGGCCCGCAACTATGCTGCGGCCCGGCTGATGACCGAGGTGGGCCGCGGGTCAACGAGACTCGCCACCTCATCTCCCATGTGATGCGCGCCTTGGTCGAGTGGAACCACCTGGAGCCAGCGCTTGTCGACGATGTGCTTGGTAGCAAGCGCTCAACATCACCCGCAGGGCCGTGCTGAGCGCCGGTTTCCCCGAGGCTGTTCCCGCCACCGCGATCGACGCTAGTGCGGTCCGAGCCAGCAGGCCGACTCGCATGCCGTTACCGCCTCCATTAGCGATGGCTTGTGCAGCAAGGTAAATCCGACATCGACCGCCGCCGCACGAACGTCGGCATCGGACATACAGGGACGCTACGACCGGGAACCAGTGGCGGGCAGGTACTCCCTCGAAATGCTGAAGGCGGGGTCAGGACAGGTCGACCTCGTGGCAGCCCGCAATGGTCTGTGCCCCCTCGACGCGGTCGGCAAGCCACTGGACACCGCGCTGGGACCCGAGGATGTTCGCGGAGATGTGCTCTGTGGCGGGGATGGTCTCGTACTGGACCGATGCTCCCTGAGTGCACCAGTCGTGGTAGAGCATCTCCGCTTGGGCGATCGGGACAATGTTGTCCGCCGTGCCGTGGTAGAGATAGGCGGGCGCGCCGGGTTTCTTCGTGCCGAGCTGGGAAGCTCGGTAGGCATTCTGCCACGCCGGGTCGGAGAGGACGTCAGGGTTGGTGACCTGACCAACGGTGGTGGTGCCGAACCCGGCGAACAACTCGACGACGCACGACTGCTTGACCTGGTCGAGGATCTGCTTGCCCTCGGGCGTCAGCTTGCTGTCCAGGTCAAGCTCGGGTTTGCCGTGGTTCAGACCGACCAGGGATGCCAGCGCGAAGCCGGCACCAGCAGTCGGGTTGCCGTTGAGGTGGTTGACCTCCAGCAGCATGTCGGTCGGTGTGCCACCGGCCAGCACTGCCTTGAGGTGCTGCTCGGGTGCGTAGGTTGGCTGGAGTTCGGCCGCCCAGGCCGCGGCCTGACCCCCCTGCGAGTAGCCGGAGATACCCACGGGCGAGTCCGGAGACACGCCTGAGCCCTTGATGTGCTCGGCGGCGCGAAGCGCGTCCAGCCCGTTGCGCCCCTCGGACTGCCCGACCAGGTACGACGGGTCTCCGGGGGTGCCCTGTCCCTCGTAGTCGGTTACGACGACGGAGATGCCGCGGGCCAGCAACTGCTGGTACTCAGGCATCGCGTACTCGGGGCTACCCGGGTTGGCTTGCAGCGGGTTGGCCTGCTTTGACGGCGCGCACCTGTCGTCGAGACCCCGGGTGCCGGGAGTGTGGACGACCAGCGGGTTGTCGTTGCCCGGCTTCTGCAGCAACGGAGTCAGCAGCATCCCGGTCACCGGCACCAGCTTGTCGTGGATGTCGGTCGAGAGGTACATGATCTGCTGAACGCGGGCGTCCGGATACGACGAAAGCGGAACGTCCCGCGTCCTGATCACATCACCGGGCTTGCCGTCGGGCAGCGGCGAAGGCGGGACGTAGAAAACGTCGTCGCTCAGTGGCGGCGCCGGCAACGCCGGAACGGGCGGGGTTGGAAGCCCCGCCGAAGCCACACCACCGCCCACAACCAGCGCCAGCACTACTGTCACCAGGGGAGCAGTGCTCCTGACCACCTTCGGTCTACGACGTGGGTGCATCACTTTATCCCCGTTTCAATCGTTGCCTCGCAAAGAGGGAGCGACCGCTGTTGCGATTCGAGTTGGGCCCGGCAAACGTTATGTTTCGGCTCATGAGGCGACCTGGAGTGATTCAGGACGGGGTGGCAATGGCTCACTCGCCACCCAGATCGCGCGCGGCCTGCTTGATGGCTTCACGAATGCGGAAGTAAGTGCCACAGCGACAGACGTTCTCGATCTCCTCGATGTCCGCGTCGCTGGGGTTAGGATTGCGTGTGAGCAGGTCGACCGCGGCCATGATCTGCCCGGGTTGGCAGTAACCGCACTCGGCAACGTCCTGGTCCAGCCACGCCTGCTGCACGGGGTGCAGTTCGTCGCCGTCTGCGAGGCCCTCGATGGTGGTGACGTTCTTGTCCGCGCACTCCGAGACCGGGGTAACGCAGGGGTTGAAGGCCTTGCCGTCGAGGTGGCTGGTGCAGGCCTTGCAGACGTTGATGCCGCAGCCGAACTTGGGCCCGGTAATGCCGAGCTTGTCCCGCAGCACCCAGAGCATCGCCAGGTCGGCGGGCGCGTCGACCGTTGTCTGTTTGCCGTTGACGGTGAATGTGTAAGTGGGCACAGGAGACTCCGGTCAGTTGGGCGGGAAGGGGTTGAAGTCGACGTCGAAGTTGATCGGGAAGTGGCGCGGCCACGTGCCGGTCGCCCGCGCGTAGGCGCAGGCAATGGCACCGACGGCGGCCGGCACCGGCAGCTCGCCGACGCCGCCGGGTTCCTCCCGGCTGGGCGGCATCACGAACACCTTCACCTCGCGCGGGCTGTCCTTCTGCCTGGCGAAGTGCGACTGCGAGTAGCTCCCCTCCAGCGGAAGCCCGTCCTTGATGTGCAGCCCGGCGCGCAGGGTGGTGGAGATGCCGTCGGTCAAGCCGCTGATCATCTGCGCCTCGATCCCGAGCGGGTTGATCGGACGACCGACGTCGGCAGCGATCGTGGCCCGATACACCCGGGGCCGCCGCGGGTCGGTGGCGTCCATCTCGACTAGGAAGGCGCACGACGAGCGGTGTTCGACGTGCAGCGCGATCCCCTGCGCGTGCCCAGACGGCATCTTTCGGCCCCAGCCGCCCTCGGTGGCGACCTTGTCCAGCACCGCACGGGCGTCGTCGTGCTTGAGGTACTCGCGGCGGAACATGTGGGCGTCCTTGCCGAGCTTGGCAGCGATCTGATCCACCACCAGTTCCTCGGCACCCCGCACCATCGCCGAGTACACCGACCGCCACGACGCGGTGTTGAGATGGATGTCTTCTGGCTCGTGCAGCACCTCGGTGACGGCGCCGAAGTTGTAGGGGCACTCGACCATCAGGTTGAAGAAGCTCTGCGCGTAGGTGTAGTTGCCCGCGCCGCCGGAGAGCTTCGCGGTGATCAGCTCGCCGATCCCGTGACTGAAGTCGGTCTTGGTCTCAGTGATCCGGTGCTCGTAGGACGCCACCTGGCCGCCCGCGACGGTGGCCCGCACCCGGTGGAAGCTCGGCCCGCGCATCCGTCCGTGCCGCATGTCGTCGGTACGGGTCCACATCAACTTCACCGGCCGCCCGAACGCCTTGGAGGCCCGTGCCGCTTCCATGGCGCCGTCATGGAACAGCCGTCGCCCGAACGCGCCACCTGACTGCACCACATGCACCTTCACCGCGTCCTGCGGCAGTCCGAGGTCCTCGGCGATGACCTGCTGGGCGAAGATCGGCGTCTGCAGCCCGGACCAGATCTCCGCGCGGTCAGCCCGCACGTCGGCGACGGCCGTATTGCTCTCCAGGGGCGCGTGGCTAACCGGCGCGAACCGGAACTCCGCGTCGATCGTGTCGACCAGACCATCCGGCACCGCCAGCGGGACCGTCGCCGCTTCGAGCTTGGCGAAGATGTCGTCGTTGGACAGGCCGTCGACCGTGCCCGGGTTCCAGTCGACCCGCAGCGCCTTCTTCGCGTCCCACGCCTGCCCGAACGTATCGGCCAAGATGGCCACCCCGGACTCGATCACCGCGATGTCGATCACGCCGGGCATCGCCCGCACCTCGGCATCGTTGCGCAACCGTTTCGGTGTCCCCTGGATCGTCGGCGCCCGGTGCACCAGGCACGGCTTGGCACCCGGAATCACGTCGAGGTCGAGGGTGTAGTGGAACTGCCCGGTCACCATCTTGCGCGCGTCGATCCGGCCTGCCGGTTTGCCGATCACGCTGAACTCCGCCGCCGATTTCGTCTTGACGCCGGTCAGGCTCAGTCCCGGATCGGCAGCGGCAGCCGCGAGCGATCCGTACGTCGCCGTGCGCCCGTCCGGAGCCGCTACCAGGCCGTCTCTGGTAGTCAGCTGCCCTACCGAGATGTCCCACTGGCGCGCCGCCGCCGCGACCATCCGCGCCCGCGCCTCGGCCGCAGCCTGCCGGATGGGTCCGTACACCGTCCGCATCGCGGTCGACCCGCCAGTAAGCTGGTTGAACAGCAGCGCCGGGTCGGCGTCGCGCAGCGGGACGTGCACCTTCGACAGCGGCAGGTTCAGCTCCTCGGCCACCAGCATCGCGCAGGCCGTGGTGATGCCCTGACCGACTTCCATGCGGTGCAGCCACAACGATGCCTCGCCCTGCTCGCTGACCTCGAGCAACACCATGTTCTTCGTCGGCTCACAGGCGTTCTTGTAGAAGTCTCCGACGTCATACAGCTCGGATGGTCGGGGCGGGCTCGGAACCGCCTCGGCGGCTTCGCCACCCAGACCCCACCGCGCGGCCACCGTCACCGTAGGCGCCGCGACGAGGTACGTCAGGAACCGCCTGCGCCCCATCCGCGCCTTGCTGCGGGCATCCTCCGTCATTGGAGCCTCCCTGCGTATTGACCGCACAGACGGTCAGTCTTGTGATCAATGTAGGTAGATGTTCTTCGTCTCGCAAGCAGTAGGCGGGGTCAGGACACCTGTGCGTCAGCCACCGACACTCCGGCGATGGGCTGTGACCACTGTCGCGAACATGGCCCCAGCCATCGCGCACCGTCCTCCTCAGCCGCGGCTTCCTGAGCCGACGAGGACGGGTCGGGACACCGAAGGGATCTCGCCACGCTCAGAGTCCCGGTTGGCGAACAGCATGTACGGGCCGGGCGGAAGTACCGCGTTGTCCGGCACGGCCAGCGTCAGCGTGTTACCGGATCGCTCGACGACTGCCAGCTCGACGGTGCGCTGGTCGGGATCGACCAGATGCGTCATCGACGGGCTGCGCACCATGCGGACGCTGCTGACGTCGGTCGGGCTGTCCACAACGACCTTCATCGTGCCGCCGTTGACCACGTCGGCCGGAGCCGCCGTGATCTCCGGCCGCTCACCCCAGTGCAGATAGGGCGGGGAGAAGATCTGGAAGCTCGGGTCGGTCGTGTTCCGGCTCGTGCCCACCGCGTCGTGCAACATGTTGTTCTGCGGCCCGAACATCAACGGGAAAGGGGCATGCCCGCCGAGCATCACCCTGCCATCCGGCAGCAGGGTCGCAGTCGTGTGGTAAGTCCGGCCCTGGGTCTGGGCCGCGGTCGTGGTCCACTTGCCGGTCTCCGGGTCGAAGATCTCGGTATCACGGATCGGGAAGCCGAGGCCAGGACTGACATCCTCGTCGACATTGGCTCCGTTAGCGACGAACACCTTACCGTCGGGCAGCACCACCGCGTTGGCGTACCAGCGCGGGTGGTGCATCGGCTCGACCGACTTGCTGGAGAACTTGTCATCGTTCGCGGTGTCGATGGTGTTGAGCGTGGCGCTGTTGGAGCCCAGGTAGGTCCCCGGAGTCATGCCAAGGACACCGCCGCCGGACAGGACATTGGCCGAGTTGTACTTGCCGTCCTGGTCGGGCTTGAGCGTCAGCATGACCGAGAACCCAGAACCGCGGAACCCTGCGGGAGCACCATTGATCACGGGGACGCCTAGATTTTTCCAGGACTGCTTGGCCGGGTCGTAGACGCTGGTCATGTTCCACGTGGCCTCGTCGTAGGCCTCGCCCATCGGGTTGAAGGCCTGCCCCGCCGCGTCGTAATACACCTTGCCGTTGGGCAACAGGTGAATCCGCGGGTA
Organism: Saccharopolyspora mangrovi; assembly: GCF_035320975.1. NCBI lineage: Bacteria > Bacillati > Actinomycetota > Actinomycetes > Pseudonocardiales > Pseudonocardiaceae > Saccharopolyspora > Saccharopolyspora mangrovi. The sequence goes on from NZ_JAWLNX010000027.1 coordinate 42,885, forward strand.
CAGCGGCAGCGATTTGTCCGCGGTCGAGGGGTTTTTCGTCCACGTACCGGTGGCCGGGTCGTAGGTCTCGGTCTGGCGGACGTTGGTCATCCAGTCGGCGACCGGGCTGTCCGGGTAGATGGGCTTGACCAGCTTGCGCACGCCGCTGACGGTGAGTGCCTTGCCGCTGGGCAAGGTGACCGTCGACGGGTACCACCGGCCGTAGCTCATGTCGGCGGCAGGCTCGAACGTGTTGGTCTTCGGGTCGAAGATGCGGGTGTTCTTGATCCCCGCCGGCTCGAGCACGCCGTAGCCGGTGCCCGGAATGCTGGGTTCGGCGTAGTAGGCGGTACCCCCGTTGATCAACAGTCGTCCGTCGGGCAGGAAGACGTGGGCCGCGCAGAACAGGTTTCCGTCGTTGGCTTTGTTTTCGTTGTCGTGCGGGATGAGCGGCAGGTACTCGGCGTTCTCGTCGTATCCGCCCGGGTTGGCGCTGGTGTCCTCGGGCCTCGGCACGGACCAGGACGGTTCTGGGCCGGACAGATCCATCACCCGAGCCTGATCGCCCATCGCCTTCTGGCCTAACTCCAGAACCACGTTGAGTCCGACGTGGTTCATGCCCTCGATGCCGTCCCAGTACAGGATCTTGCCGTTGGGCAGGACCGCGAGGCTCACCGCAGTCGGCTTGCAACGCTCCTCTGAGGTGTCGTGGGCCTCGGCGCACTCATGGCCCGACGGGTCGGCGAACACCACGCCAAAGGCGCCGATGTCTTCCGGATATGACGTCTCCGCGGACGCCGGCACGATGAATGGCAAGGTGCCCGCCGTAACGAGAGTGACCGCGGCAACGGCAAAAGAACGTCGCATGAGAGGCCTCGCTTCGACTTGTGCGGGAACGAGCAAAACGGGCCGACCGTACGGTCGGCCATTTCAACATAGGCCCGAGCGTGTGTTGCCCTGCCCTAAAAACAGGCCGCATGCCCTCGTACTCGTCGCGGGTATTCACCTAGGACGACAACTGCCGGACCTTGGGCAACCGGCCACGGAGTGCAGCCAGAGCATCTGTGAACTCGGCTCCCGCCACGACGACCTGAGCAGTGGACGTCGAGGACGCGGACGAGTTCGTTCGGCGACAGGCGGAAGTCGACGACCGCGTTGGCAGCGCTGATCAGCGAGGCCGCGAGCACGACACGGACCAACCCCGGCGAACTCGGCCTTGGACTACCCGGTCGAGATCGGCGCGCACTGCCATCAGCTGTCGAAAATCACGACGGGTTTGATCACAGACTGCTCTGCCGCAGCGGCGATGGCATCGTTGATCTCGTTGAACTTGAATGTCCGGACCAGCTTCTCGATCGGGAACCGACCGGCACGGTATTCCTGGAGCAGCCGCGGAATAAAGACATCGGGGATCGAGTCACCCTCAAGGACCCCACGAAGCGACCGGCCGAAAAGCAAGGCAGCCTGGTCGACCGTGATCTCGTTGACCATGCCCTGCAGACCCAGTGTGATGCAGGTACCGGGGGGTACGAGCACGGACAGCGCCTGGCTGATGACGGTACCTGCACCGACGCAGTCGACCGAATGGTCCACGCCGCCTCCCGTGGCATCCCGGACCGCTTCCACGGGGTCGGTGGCGGCGGCATCCACGATGGTTGTCGCACCGAGTTCACTGGCGAGGGCAAGTCGATCGGGGTTGCGGTCCACGGCCACAATGTGCTCCGCACCGGCGATCGCACCGGCCATGACCGCCGCCAGTCCGACGGATCCGACGCCGAAGACCGCGAGTGAGTCACCCGGTCGGACATCGAGCGCGTTGAGCACGGCACCGGCTCCGGTCTGCAGGCCACAACCGAGTGGGCCCAACAGCTCTAGGGGAAGATCTTTGTCCACCGTCACGCAGTTGCGTTCGTAGGTCACCGCGTAGTCGGCGAACGAGGACTGGCCGAAGAAGTGTGTGTGCACGGCGGTCGAACCAGCCCGCAGCGCCGTGGTGCCATCGAGGCGGGCGCCGCCGAAGTTCAGACCGACGTTGCTCGCGCAGTATTGCGGGCGGTTCCGCAGGCAATTGCGACAACCCCCGCAGGACGCGTAGGAGAGGACGACGTGGTCACCAACGGCGACCGTGCGGACTTCGGCCCCGACCGCCTCGACCACTCCCGCGCCTTCGTGTCCGAGCACGAAGGGCAACTGCTCTGCACCGGCGGTGGCACAGAACCCGAGGTCGGTGTGACAGACACCGGTTCCGGCCATCCGCACGAGCACCTCCTCTGCGCGCGGGGCCTCCAATTCTGCGGTTTCGACAATGAGCGGCTCGCCGGCCTCTCGCAGTAGGGCTGCTCTGATCTCCACTTGAACTCCTCCGCTGGTCCGCTAAGTCAGGTCTTCCGGGCCATCAACTAGCCGGGCTGAGCACCAGCCCGTATGCCTTGCCTTCGAGGCCACCGGACCGATCAATCGACACGAACTTCGCCTCGGTGTAGTGGTCCAGCGCCGTCGGCCCGACTTCGCGGCCAAGGCCGCTCTGCTTGGACCCGCCGAAGGGATAGAATTGCGAGATCACGTGCCAGTCGTTGATGTAGACCATGCCGGCCTCCAGTCGCTCGGCGACCTCTACCGCCCGGCTCTCGTCTCGGCTCCACACTCCGGCGGACAGGCCGTAGTCGGAGTCATTGGCGATAGCGACGGCCTCATCGACGGTCTCGTAACGCAAGACCGACAGCACTGGCCCGAAGATCTCCTCCCGGGCGATTCGCATGTCGTTGGTGACGTTGGTGAAGATGGTCGGTTCGACCCAGTGGCCCGCGGCGAACGCCGCGCCAGTCGGCACACCGCCGCCGACGGCCACGGTCGCTCCAGCTGCTCGACCGGCCTCAATGAATTCCAGCACCCGCTGCTGCTGTGCGCGCGAGACTAGTGGCCCGAGATCGGTGGCAGGGTCGGTGGGTTCGCCGAGCCGCAGCGTGCGGACGCGGACGATCAGGCGGGCGACGAACTCGTCGTGCAACGAGGCAGGGAGAAGTAGCCTGGTGCCTGCCTCGCACGCCTGCCCGCTGTAGGCCATGCAGGCGAACAACGCGCCATCGACCGCGGTGTCGAGGTCGGCATCGTCGAGAACGATATTTGGCCCCTTTCCTCCCAGTTCGAGTGTCACCCGCTTCACGGAGTCGGCGGCCGAGCGCATGATGTCCTTTCCTACCGTCGTGGACCCGGTGAAGCCGATTTTGCGGACGTCCGGGTGAGCAACGAGGCGGGCGCCTACGTCTTCGCCATCGCCAGTAACGAGGTTGAGGACACCTGCCGGCAGCCCCGCTGCCTCGAACTCGCGCACGAGCTCGACAAGCGTGAGCGGCGCCTTCTCATCCGGCTTGAGCACAACGCTGTTGCCTGCTGCGAGTGCAGGTGCGACTTTCCAGATCGCGAGCAACAGAGGGATGTTCCATGGCACGATCGCTGCGCACACTCCCAGCGGCTCCCGCCTGATCAGCCCGGACGCAGGAACCGGGCCGATCTCCGGTCCGGTTTTGGCGAAGTCGTAAAGTTCGGCCTGGTCGGCGAGGTACTGCAGATGCGCGATCGGCAGACCGATGTGGAAGGCACCCGCAAGGCGCACCGGGGCTCCGATTTCCCGGCTCTGCAGCAGCGTCAGCTCGTCCATGCGTTCAGCGATCCGCTCAGCGACCCGACGGAGGACGGCCGCGCGCTCGGTGACCGGAGTGCGCCGCCACTCACCCAAGTTGAACGCAGCCTTCGCCGCCGCCACTGCTCGATCAGCATCAACGACGGTTCCACGATCCACAGTGGCCACCAGATCACCGGAGGCGGGGTCAATGATCCGGTAGGGTTCATGGTTCTCCTCACCTCCGGTCCACTTGCCGTCGATGTACATCTGCCGGTGCGGAACTGAACTCACAACTGCTCCTTAACGATCGGCGGTGAGGTGCTATGCGGAGTCCCCGAAATTCGTGGTGTCGCTACTGCCTCTGCGTTCGTCGAACCGAAGGCCGCGAGAGCCCGCATGGCCAGTACTGCAGCCAAGCGCCGACTGCTTTTGGCGTTCTCCGCACATGTCCGCGTCGCCGACACCAGGTGGACGAAGTCGTGATCGCTGGCTGTTGTCGAGGGCCCGCCCAACAGGGCCACCAGGCTCCATCGTGATCGACTCCTACGTCCCCTGCGGAGCAAGGAGCTCCGCTAGGAAGAACCTGGCACATGACCGTACGGTTGGTCAATAGGGCGATATCGGGTCGTTCCTCAGTTACGTCCTTCGGAATCCTTGAACGGTCACGTGCATAGCTGAATCGGCTTACATCTCACCCGAGAACCCGCCCCCTGGCACCGGTTCACGCAGGGAACGAGACCGATTGGTGGCATGGCCACCGAGGACGCATGCGTACCGCCGAACAATTCACGCTCAGCCAGCATCACAGCCTGCGCCAGGACGTCTGTTGGGCAGGCGGCAACGCGCGCCCGTCGCGAAGGCAGGAAAGGACCCCACCACTGGAAGCGCATTCCACCGATGATCTCCGAGCAGCGGAGGCGGCAAGCTAAAAAGGCCGGTGAAGAGATGAACCACCGTCACGGCCAAGTGCAACCCTGCTCGCCCACCGGACGCGGCCGACTGCGCCATAGCCGGAAGACCGACGTACCGCCGCAGCGAGCTGAACGACAGCGTCAGTCGTCAGGAAGGGACGCAAGCGCCGATGAGACGCCGTGGTCGCACGCCGAACGATGTCTCTCCGACTACGAGGTCGCCAAACCGATTCGACGTAACGCTCCCGCTGCCGACACCAGCACCGGGATGTTTCCGAAGCGCTCTCCCTCGCGGCGGGGTCAGGACGCTTCGGGCAATGTGCCCTTGTCGGCTACTTCGGCCAGGCAGGCGCGCACGGTGCGAGCGACCCGGCCTGCCGGATCCGACAACCCGGTGACGCGTGCCCGCCGCACCAGCAGGCCACCGAGCACGAGAGCCACCAGCTGGGCACCCACCTGTTCCGCTGTCACTGGGCCGTCCGGCTCGAACCAGGTCCACGCCCATTGCGCGGAGCCGAAGATGAGCAGGCTCTGCACGGTGACATCGCAGTCGCGGAATTCACCCGCCTCGATCCCGTCGTTGAGGACCCCGCGGACGAGTTCCAGGTACTCGGTGCGCATCTTGCGCCCCTCGGCCATGACGTCGCGATCGGCGAGCCGGACGAACTCCCGCTGGAAGGCCACCGTCGCGTCCCTGTCGATGACCTGGTAGAGCACGAAAGCGGACACCAGTCCGGCCAGCCGCTCGGTCGGCGTGGGCAGTCGCTCACACATCAGCTTCGCCTCGGCCAGGCGCCGCCGCATGTAGCCTTCGTGCAGGGCGGCGAGCAACCGGTCCTTGGTGCCGAAGTGGTGCACGATCGTGCCCTTGGACAACCCCAGCTCACCGGCTATGTCGGAGAAGTTGGTGGCATCGTAGCCGCGCTCAGCCACGTAGCGGGTGAACGTGGAGAGGATCTCGGCCGCCTTTCCCGGCGGCCGACCACTACGCTCGGTAACCACTGGTCCACCCTTCCCCTAGTGTCTTGACCTCACCACCATATCTGACCGCTCGTACGGGCTGCTCTGCGACCGTGACACGCCTGACGTCAGGTGGTGAACCGGGTCCGCAACTGCCGCTTGAGCAGCTTCCCGGTCGCATTGCGCGGAAGTTCGGCGACACTCGTGACCGAAGTGGGGCACTTGTAGTGCGCCAGCCGTTCCCGGGCGAAGGTGATGATATCGGCCTGGACGACCTCCGCCCCGTCGGCGGGCACGACCACAGCCTTGACCGTCTCACCCCACTTGTCATCCGGCACGCCGATGACAGCGACTTCGGCAATCCCCGGGTGTTCGAGAAGGACGCGCTCGACCTCAGCGGGGTAGATGTTCTCGCCTCCCGAGATCACCATGTCCTTGACTCGGTCCTCGATGTAGAGGAAGCCGTCCGTGTCCCGCCTGCCAACGTCACCGGTGCGCAACCACCCGCCCGGGGTGATCGTGTCGCGGGTGGCCTCCGGCATGTGCCAGTACCCGGCCATCGCCTGCTCCGACCGCACCCAGAACTCGCCCACTTCACCTGGTGCGGCGTCCTCGCCGGTGACGGGGTCGACGACGCGCACCTCGGCGCCCGGCAGCGGCCGACCGGCCGAGGCACGCAGGTACTTCCGCGTGTCGTCCCGGTGCTCGTCGGGCCCGAGCACGCAGAAGACGCCCGACAATTCCGTCATCCCGTACACCGAGTAGAGCGGCGTATCGAGAGTCGACAAGACGTGCTCCATCAGTGGCGCGGGCATCGGCGAACCGCCGTAGCCGAGCACTTCCAGCGACCGCAGCGCCACTCGTGCACGGTCCGGATCCGATAGCAGCATCTGGATCACCGTGGGGACGAAGAAGGCATGAGTGGCCGCGCGTCTTTCGATGAGGTCGAGCAGCACCGCGGGAACGACGTCGCGAACGATGATCGTTCGTGCGCCCGCGCTCAAGCTTCCGAGCGCCCAGCTGGTACCTCCTACGTGGAACAGCGGCATGGCCACCACGTTGATGGAGCTTTCGTCCATGTCGTATGCCGACACGAGTCCCTTGGTATGGGCACTCATGCTGCGTTGCGTCAGCATCGCCCCCTTGGGCCAACCCGTTGTCCCGGAGGTGTAGAGCTGGAGGAAGCAGTCGTCCGGTTCCGCCGGGTAGGGATCCGTCACCGGCTCAGCTGCGGCGATCCACTTCTCGTATTGATCGTCCTCGCCGCCGAGCACGATCACCTCGTTGAGCTGAGGCAGCCGGTGTTTCAGCCCTCGCAGCGCTGGTGCGAACTCCTCCCCCACCACCGCCAGCCGTGCTGTCGAGTCGCCCAGCACGTGCACGAGCTCCTCTTCCGACAGCCTGAAGTTCACGACAGCGTTCACCGCGCCGATCAGTGAGGCCGCGAGGGTCAATTCGACGCAGGCCGGGTGGTTCTTGTCCAGGACCGCGTATCGGTCGCCCGGCTTGATGCCGGCGGCGCGCAATGCGCCCGCGGCCTGCCGGACTCGATAGTCGAGCTGAGCCAAGGTCCAGCTCTGCTCACCGAAGGCGAGCGCTTCGCGATCCGGCGCGGTTTCAACCCAGTGCTGGACCGAGGCGTACACGGGGGAAAAGCCAGAACTCACGGGATCCTCCTCATTGAGGCTTTCATGCACCGTACGTGCGGTCAGTTTATGGCTGAGTGGTGTCCACCACAAGATGCTCGGTTGGTCAGCGTTCGACGACGAACACGGGAAGGGGCTCGCCGTCCTCCGGCGACGACACGGTGAGCCGCACCCGGTCACCGGCGGCCATGTCGGGGGCGCCGACGAGCCGCACGTGCAGCCACGGTCCTTCGTCGAGTTCGACCAGCCCGAGCGGCTGCGGTTCTGGTCCGCCGTGGTCGACAACCAGGCTCACCACCGTGCCCGCACCGGAGGACGTCGCCCATTCCAGATCCGCACCCCGGCATCCGGGACAAGCGGTGGCGTCCGGGCGGCTCTCGTGACCGCAGCTAGGACAATGTTTGATCAGGAGGTTTCCTTCGGCGAGCCCGTCGAACCATTCCGCCGACGCCTCGTCACGACGTGCACGCAGCTCTGGCATCAAGCACCTCCAAGTACAAGGGTGGCGTGGTGATCGAGGATTCCCCCGTTGCCACTGACGATGGCCGTCCGGTGACGAGGCACTTGACGCGGTCCGGCTTGCCCACGTATTTGCGTCACCGCCTCGATCAGCGGCGTCATACCCCAGAGGTAGAACGACGACAGCTGGCCACCGCCAGTGTTGGTCGGCAATGATCCGCCAGGCGCGAGAGCTCCGCTCGCGGCGAGTTCGCCGGCTTCCCCCTTGCCGCAGAACCCGTAGTCCTCGAGCGTGACCAGGACGGTGTAGGTGTAGCAGTCGTAGATCTCGCGCAGGTCGATCTCGGTCGGGGTCAGCCCCGCCATCTTCAACCCCGCGGGGCCCGAGGAGGCCGCGCCGGTGACCAACCCGAAGTCCGACCCGCGCTCGAGGACGTAACCCGGGTGTGCCTGTCCCCACCCGAGGACCTGGACCGGCGGTTGCGCGAGGTCAGCGGCACGTTCCGGGGTGGTGATCACGACGGCGGCGCCGCCGTTGGAAACCAGGCAGCAGTCGAACAGGTGCAGCGGTTCCACGATCCACCGCGAGCGGTGGTAGTCGTCCAGGGTGAGCGGGGTGCGCATTTGGGCTACGGGGTTGTCCACGGCCCAGGCTCGCTGGGACACAGCGACCGAACCCAGGTGGTCCTGGGGAAGCCCGTAGTGCTGCATGTAGCGGCTGGCCGCGAGGGCGTAGCGATGGTTGACGCTGGTGAATCCCGCCGCTGTCTCGGCGCTGCGGAAGCCGCTGGCCTGCAGGGAGGATGCGCGATACGCGGCGCCGGATGAGCCGCCGGGCTGCCGCGGTGCGTCGGCGAAGACGCACACCACCACCTCCGCCGTGCCGGAGAGCACCGCCGTGGCAGCTTGGGCGACCATGATGCCGGCCGACGCGCCGAAGGCGTTGATTTCGCTGAGCATCCGCAGATCACGCAGTCGGAGGCGCCGGGCCAGGGTGAGATCGAGACCGCTGGCCTTGCCCGCGTTGATCAGGAGCCCGTCGACGTCGGCGAGGGTGAGGCCCGCGTCGGCTACAGCGAGCCGGACAGCTTCCCCGGCGAACGACCGGGCGCTGCGGCCGTAGACCTTCCCGACCTCGGTCAGTCCCGCGCCCACGATGGCGGCAGTGCGTTGCATCTTCAGTCTCCCCTGTCCGGCCCGTCAGCCACGAGCGGCCGAGCTGCGGGCACGCTCGGCGAACTCCAGTGCCTCTGTCCAGCTCGCCCGCCGGGCGATCAGGCCGCGGTACTTCATCACGACGGCTTGGCCGTTGAGCGTCAGCACGCCGGTCAGCCGCTCACCTCGGCGAAAGAGCGCGACGAAGCGGTCTTCGTCCACGGCGCCGGACACGATTCGAACCTCGTCGGCCTCGGGCACTCCGACGAACTGGATGCGATGGGTGTACCAATCCGACCAGAAGTAGGGCACGGTCGAGTAGGGCTTCGCGGCGCCCGGCTCCAGCGCGTTGCGGGCCGCGACTGCACCTTGCTCAGCCGCGCTGGTCCAGTGCTCGATGCGCATGAGCTGTTCGAACAAGGGGTTGTGCCAACGAGCGACATCCCCCGCCGCGAACACGCCGCTGGCGCCGACGGCGGCCAACGTGGCATCACACCGGATCCCGTTGTCGAGTTCGAGACCGCAGCCGCGCAACCATCCGGTGGCCGGATCGGCACCAATGCCGGCGACGACCAGATCTGCCTCGAGCGTGGTGCCGTCGCTCAGGTGGACTCGCCGGACCCGGCCGTGTTCGGCTTCGAGACGCTCGACCGCGACGCCGCACCGCAGGTCGGTGCCGGCTCGGTGGTGCAAACCGGCTACGGCCTCGCCCATCTCCGCACCGATCGCTCGGGCGAGCGGGGTGGGTGCGGCCTCGACGATCGTGATCGGCAGCCCGCGTTTCCGCGCGCCGGACGCGACCTCGGAGCCGATGAACCCGGACCCGACGACCACGGTGCGGGCGCCGGCGTCCAGTGCCGCCCGGACCGCGATGGCGTCGTCGAGGGTGCGCAGCGTGTGCACCCCGGTGATGCCGTCCGTGCCAGGCAGCGTCCGCGCGGTCGCTCCGGTGGCGATGACCAGGCCGTCGTAGGGGATCTCCTGGTCACCAACATGCACGGTCCGCTGGGTCGTATCCACAGCGCGAGCCGGAGAACCGAGATGGAGGTTCACCCCGAGCTCGTCGCGTAGGTGGTGTTCTTCCCGGAAGTTCACGTTCGGCGGTTCCGCGGCGTCCAAGTACGCCTTCGACAGCGGCGGGCGGTCGTAGGGCAGGTGCGGCTCGTCGCCGATGAGCGTGATGGCGCCGGTGTGGCCTGCCTTCCTTGCCACCTCGGCGGCTCGCAGGCCTGCCAAGGACGCGCCGACGACCACCAAACCGCCGGTCATTCCTCCACCAGCCGCAGTGCTTCGGTCGGGCACCCCTCCACGGCGGCCCGCGCCTCGTCGAGCTGGTCCGTACCCACCGTCTCGGTCAGCAGGACCAGATCGCCGTTCTCGTCCACTTCGAACACATCCGGAGCCATGGACTCGCAGATGCCCAGGCCCGTGCACTTGGCCCGATCGACGGTGACCTTCATACCTAATCCCTCCTCACGGGCTTGTCAGGCGGCGGCCGGCCCGAGTGCCACGGGCAGCTCGCGGTATCCGTTGATGAAGTTGGAGCGGAAACGCGCCGGCGGGCCGGCCACGCGCATTTGCGGGAAGCGCGCGAACAGCTCGGACAGGAGAACCCGCACCTCCAACCGGGCAAGGCTGTTGCCCAGGCAGAAGTGTGTGCCGCTGCCGAATGCCACGTGGTTGGCCGGGTTGCGGTGGATGTCGAAGCGGTCCGGCTCGTCGAACACCGCTTCGTCTCGGTTGCCGGAGACGTAGAACATCACGACCTTGTCGCCGGCTGCGATGTGCTGTCCGCCCAGTTCGGCGTCGGTCACGGCCGTGCGCCGGAACTGCATCACCGGGGGGTGGAAGCGCAGGATTTCCTCGATCGCGACCTTCAGCAGGTCCGGGTTCGCTCGTAGCTGCGCCCACTGGTCCGGGTGCTGGTCGAGGGTGATGACGGCGCCGGTGAGCAGGTTCCGCGTCGTCTCGTTCCCCGCGATCATGAGCAGCTGGAAGAAGCGCTGCAGCTCGTCGGTCGACAGGCGCTCACCGTCGACTTCGGCGTTGACGATGAGGCTCCACACGTCGTCGCCCGGGTCGCGCCGCCGGATCTCCGTCTGCTCTTCGGCGAAGGCGAACATCTCCTGGAACGCCGACAGGAATGCCGCGCGGCCGCCGTAGGCCGGGTCGTCGAGGCCCACCATCCGGTTGGTCCAGCTGTAGAGCAGGTGGCGCTCGGAACGGGGAACCCCCAGCAGGTCCGCGAGCACCATGAGCGGCATCTCGGCGGAGACTTTCGCCACCAAGTCGATCTCGGTGTCGGGTTCGAGCCCGTCAACGATCTCGTGTGCGTAGCGCTCAACCGATTCGAGCATGCCGTTCACCATCTTCGGGGTGAACACCCTGCTCACGATCTTGCGCAGCTTCGAATGATCCGGTGGGTCGAGGTTCAGCATCATCTGCTGCAGGGCCGCGAGGTCGCGGGGACGCTGGTCGCGGAGGAACGTCGCCCCCGCGTGCGAGGAGTGCACCTCGGGGTGGCGCGAGACCTCGTTGATGTCGGCGTGCCGCGTGACGGCCCAGAACCCGGGCCCGCCGTCGAACCCCTTGTAAGGCGGCTCATCCACCCACGCGACGGGTGCCTCGTCACGCAGTCGCGCGAAGACCTCGTAGGGCACTCCGTCCGCATAGGTGTCCGGGTGCCCGAGGTCGACCCCCGCCCGCGGGATCACCAGGCCTGAAGACTCCGACGTAGCCACATCCGACTCCTCGTTCGATTGACTGACCGTACGTACGGTACTACACCTCCATCGCACTGTGCCACACCAACTGATCTGCGACTGTTTCTTGCCTGGAGCTCCCGGGGTGTCATAATGGCCGTACGCACGGTCAGTCTACGACGACGGGCGCGGTAAGCCGGCCCATGAAGGACAGGCGCGCATGGACAGCACTATGCAGGTCACCGAGCTGGGAGTCTCGGACCTCTTCGAACACGGCCGGACGGTGCACCCGGAGGCACGAGTCGTCCACTACGACGGCACAGCCACCTCGAGCTGCACGTTTGCCGAACTAGCCGATCAGGCGGCCCGCCTCGCCGGCGCGCTGGACGACCTCGGGGTGTTCAGGGACGACGTGGTGGCGACCCTGTGCTGGAACGTCCCCGCGCACCTCGCCGCTTACTTCGCGGTGCCCTCGATGGGTGCGGTGCTGCACACGTTGAACCTGCGTTTGTCCGACGATCAGCTGGTCTACATCATCAATCACGCCGCTGACCGGGTCGTGCTGGTCAACGGCGATCTCGTTCCGCAGCTGGCGCGGTTGCTTCCCTGCTGCCCGAGCGTCCAGGACGTGATCGTGGTCGGCGAGCCGGAAGGCGATCTGCCCGGGTCGGTGACCGTGCACGATTACGATGAGCTGCTTTCCTCGGCCGAGCCGGTCACGCAGTGGCCGACCATTCCAGAACGCAGCGCAGCCGTTCTATGCTACACCACGGGCACGACGGGAGACCCCAAGGGCGTCGCCTACAGCCACCGGTCCATCCACCTGCACACGCTGGGCATCTCGACCGGTAACGCGTTCGCGTTCAATGACTCCGACCGGGTGCTGCCGATCGTTCCGATGTTCCACGCCAACGCGTGGGGGTGGCCCTACGCCGCGTGGCTGAACGGCTCCGACCTGGTGCTGCCGGACCGGTATCTGCAACCCCCGCACCTCGCGCAGTTGATCAGCGAAGAGCGGGTCACCGCAGCCGCGGCCGTTCCGACGTTGTGGAGCGCGCTGGATGACTACGGCGCCAAGCACGGTGTCGACTTCACGAGCCTGCGGCTCGCCGTCTCCGGAGGATCGGCGCTGTCGGCCGCGCTCACCGAGAGCTTGGCCGCGCGTCACGGGGTGCGGCTTACGCAGGGCTGGGGCATGACCGAGACCTCCCCTCTACTGACGTTCTCTCGTCCACCTGCGGGCAGCGGCTCCGAGCATGAGGTCACCTACCGGACCCGAACCGGGCGCATCGTGCCCGGGGTGCGCGCGCGGATTGTCGACGACGAGGGCACTGAACTGCCCTGGGACGGCGCCACAGCGGGAGAGGTCGAACTGCGCGGAGCCACCATCACCGGTGCCTATTTCCGCACGGATCCCGAAGCGGGTGTGGACAAGTTTCGCGACGGTTGGTTGCGCACCGGTGATCTGGGTGTCATTCACCCCGCCGGATGGGTCGAGCTGAAGGACCGTCTCAAGGACGGCATCAAGAGCGGTGGCGAATGGATCTCCAGCATCGAGCTGGAGAATGCCGTTGCCACGCATCCCGCGGTGTCGGAGGCCGTGGTCGTGGGCGTTCCTGATGCTCGTTGGGAGGAACGGCCGCTGGTCTGCGTCAAGCTGCGCGACGGTGCCACGGTCACCTCCGAGGAATTGCGCACTCATCTCGAGGGCCGGGTCGCGAAGTGGTGGCTGCCGGAGCGGTGGGCATTCGTCACCGACATCCCCAAGACCAGCGTCGGCAAGCTCGACAAGAAGCGCGTCCGGGCCGATTACGATGCCGGCCTCGTGCAGGTGGTCCAACCGAGCCGGGCGACAGGACGGCAGTGAGTTCCAGCGGAGGGGCGGTCGGCGACCGCCCCTCCCGTCCTGTCAACCCCGCGTGTAGATCGACTTGTACGAGACGTACGCCGCCAGCCCTTCGGGCCCGAGTTCGCGCCCCAACCCGCTGGCCTTGACGCCGCCGAAGGGCGAACCGAGGTCGAGGTTGTAGAGGTTAACGCCCACCGAGCCGGACTCGATCTGCCGCGCAATCTCGAGTCCGCGTTCGGGATCTTGGGTCCAGATCGTGCCGCCCAGCCCGTACTCGGATTCGTTGGCGATGCGCACCGCCTCCTCGACCGTGTCGTAGGGCAGCACCACCAGAACCGGGCCGAACACCTCTTCGCGAGCCAGCGTCGCTGACGGCTCCAGATCGGCGAAGACCGTCGGCTCGACGAACCAACCGCGGTCGAGGTGTTCGGGGCGGCCACCGCCGGTGATGACTCGCCCGCCCTCGGAACGGCCAACAGCGATGTAGTCCTCGACCCTCTCACGTTGCCGCGCCGAGACCACTGGGCCCACCCGGGTGGCTGGATCACGAGGATCGCCGACCGACATGGAGGACGCCAGATCCCCCACCGCCTCAGCAACTTCGGCGTAGCGCGACCGCGGGGCGAGGATGCGGGTGCTGAGATAGCAGGTCTGGCCGTTGTTGAGCAGGCTCGCCCAGGACAAGCCCCGCGCCACCTGTGGCAGATCGGCATCGTCGAGAACGATGGCGGCGCTCTTGCCGCCCAGTTCGAGCGTGACCGGCCGAAGCAGGCGCCCGCATACCTCACCGATCGCCCGCCCGGCCGCGGTGGATCCGGTGAAGGCGACCTTGTCCACGCCCGGGTGGGCCACCAGGTAGGAACCGACCTCCCGGCCCCCGGTCACGATGTTGATCACGCCAGGCGGCAAGCCGGCCTCCTCAGCCGCATCAGCGAGCTGGAAAGCGTCGAGGACGGTCTCCGGCGCCGGCTTGATCACCACAGTGCAACCGGCAGCGAGAGCGGGCGCGACTTTGAACATCGTCAGCGACTGCGGGAAGTTCCACGGGACGATGGCCGCGACGACACCGACCGGATCACGCCGGACCACGGTCACCCCTGGTCCCCCCACCGCCTGCCGCCGTTCCTCCAGGGGCGTCTTGCGTGCGAGTTCGGCGTAGTAGCGCAGGGTCGCGGCCGGACCAAGCCCTTCCGCCGCTCGCGCGATGTCGGTGGGCATGCCGTTCTCACCGGTCACCAGGTCCGCGGTTGCATCGGCTCTTGCCTCCAGGGCATCCGCGAAGGCCAGCATCGCGTCGGCGCGCTCGTCAGGGCCGTAGGAGGCCCAGATCGATCGAGTCAGCGCCGCGCGCGCGGCGGCAACCGCGGCGTCCACATCTGCCGGTGCGCCTGCGGGCGCCGTACCGAAAGGTTCCTCGGTGGCTGGGGAGATCACCGTGGTGATCTCCTGCGACTGCGAGGCGACCCACCGACCGCCGATGAACAAGGCTTCACGTTCGTGCACGGGTGTACTCACTGCCCCTCCGGGATCAGAACCGGTTTGATGGTCACGCCGCTTGCGGCGTCGCGCTCCGCCTCGTTGATGGCGCTGAGCGGGTAGGTGCGGATCAGCTTGTCGAACGGGAACCGGCCCGCGCGCCACAGCGAGATCAGCCGAGGCAAGAACACGTGCGGAACAGCATCGCCCTCAAGGATGCCCATCACGTTCTTGCCCGTGGCCAGAGCCGAAGGGGCGAGGACCAATTCGCGGGAGCCGGCACCAACGAGCCCGATCGTGCCGGTAGGGCGGAGGGCGTCGATGCCGGTGGCGATCACTGCGGGGGCACCGGTGGTGTCCAGGGCGTACTGCACTCCCCCGCGGGTCAGCTTCCGGATCTGCTTGGCGACATCATCGGCTCCGCCGCGCAGCACGTGCGTGGCTCCCAGTTCCTTCGCCAGCTCGAGCCGAGCATCGTGCAGGTCGACGGCGACAATCATGGCGGCACCCGCCACCCGGGCGGCCATCACCGCTGCCAGTCCCACTCCGCCCGCGCCGAATACCGCGACATCGCTGCCTGCCTCGACACCGAGTGCGATCAGCACTGAGCCCGCACCGGTCTGGATACCGCATCCTAGCGGTCCCATCAGCTGTAGTGGCAGGTCGTGGTCCACAGCTACGACGTTGCGCGTTCCGGCGATCACGTGGCTGGCGAACGACGACTGACCGAACCAGCGCGCCGCGACAGGATGCCCCGCACCGTCAACGACGGGCCCTGGGCCGTCCTGCGCCTTTCCGGTCATGTTGCGCTGGAAGAACGTCTCGCAGTAGGCCGGGTTCCCCAAGGCGCAATTCGTGCAGCACCCGCACGAGTCGAAGCTGAGCAGCACATGGTCACCAACGGCGATGTCGCCGACACTCGACCCCACCTCGGTGACCACGCCCGCGCCCTCGTGCCCGGCGATGAGTGGCGGTGTCGCGAGGAATCCGGCCTGACGGGGTAGCACGTCGGTGTGGCAGAAACCCGTCCCGGCGATTTCCACCAGCACCTGACCAGGTTCTGGGGCTGCGAGCTCCACGTGTTCGAGGGCGAACGGAGCCGCCCGATCCCGGAGCACAGCGGCGTGCACCTGCATGACATCTCCTAGAATTGACCGCACGTACGGTCATAGCTTAGCTTCTCGGAGACGTCGCGCAACGGCCTCGTCGCCACCAGGCCTCTTTCCACGCCGTTCGCACTGTCGCCAAGGAGGAATTCCGGTGACCATCGCCGAGCAGAGCGCTCCCGCCGCCTTGTTGGAGCGTCACGGAGCCGTGGCTCTCATCACCCTGAACCGGCCGCGCGCGATGAACGCGGTCAACGCCGCGCTGTCCACTGCGGTCGGTGCAGCACTCGACGAACTCGCCTCCGACCCGTCGTTGCGAGTCGGAGTCATCACCGGCGCGGGCCGCGCCTTCAGTGCTGGCGCCGATCTGAAGGAATTGGCCGCCGGGCGGAGCGTGCACGACCCGCAGCATCCTGAACGCGGCTTCGCCGGCATTGTCCGGCACTTCGTCGACAAGCCGCTGATCGCCGCTGTGAACGGCTTCGCGCTCGGTGGCGGCACCGAAATCCTGCTCACCTGCGACATGGCCGTGATGAGCGACGAGGCCGAACTCGGTCTTCCCGAGGTCACCCGAGGGTTGGTCGCCGCGGCAGGTGGACTGCTGCGCTTGCACCGGCAGATCCCACCGAAGGTCGCGGCCAGGGCCGTCTTCACCGGCGATCCGATCGACGCGGACGACGCGCTGCAATGGGGCCTCGTCAACGAGGTCGTGCCCGCCGATCAGGTACTGGGCACCGCGCTCACGCTCGCCGAGCGGATCGCCGAAAACGCCCCGCTCGCCGTCCGCGCGAGCAAACGGATCATGGCCCACAGCAACGAGGTCGGCTCTGACTGGCACGAGGCAGCTTGGGCGATGAACGAGGAGGAGTTCGCCACCGTCCGCACAAGCCAGGACGCCCGCGAGGGCGCTGTCGCCTTCGCCGAGAAACGCAGGCCCGCCTGGACCGGTTCGTGAAGGCCGGGCCAGCGCCCACGCGGCTCGTCCATTCTTCGTGACCGCCGAGACACCCGAAGAGGAGAAATCGTGCCCGTGCAGTTCGACCCCGGTCCAGCCGTGACTGAGCTCGTCCGGCGTACCGAGCACCTCATCCAAGACGTCGTGCTCCCGATCGAGCTCGCGCACCAGGGCTCGGCCCACGACGCAAGCGAGGATGTGCGGCGACAGCTGCAGGACGCCGCGCGCGAAGCGAAGGTGTTCGCCCCGCATGTCGACACCGAGTTCGGCGGACTCGGCCTCGACATGCGCGACCGCGCACCGGTGTTCGAGGCGGCCGGCTATTCGCTCTTCGGCCCGCTAGCGCTCAACTGCGCAGCGCCCGACGAGGGCAACATGCACTTGCTGGAGAAGATCGCCACGTCACAGCAGAAGGAGAGGTTCCTGCGTCCGCTGGCCGCCGGCGATGTCCGGTCCTGCTTCGCGATGACAGAGCCCGTGCCCGGCGCGGGCTCCGACCCCAGTGCCCTGGCCACCACGGCCCAGCGCACCTCAGCGGGGTGGCTGCTCAACGGTCGCAAGTGGTTCATCACGGGCGCTCACAACGCCGGTTTCGCGATCGTGATGGCCCGCACCAGCGGCGAACCCGGATCCCGCGGCGGCGCCACCATGTTCCTGGTGGACGCCGGAGCACCCGGCTTCCAGCACGTGCGCAACATCGACACACTGGACGAGAGCATGTTCGGCGGTCACTCCGAGCTCGCCCTCGACAACATCGAGGTCGGCCACGACGCGATTCTCGGAGAGCTCGACCGCGGGTTCGAATACGCTCAGGTACGCCTCGGTCCGGCTCGCACCACGCACTGCATGCGCTGGCTGGGCACGGCACGCCGCGCCGCCGACCTGGCCGCTGAGCGGGCCGCAACGAGGCAAGCGTTCGGTGGCAGGCTCGGCGACCTGGGGATGGTGCAGCAGCTGCTCGCGGACAACGAAATCGACATCGAGGCCAGCAGGACATTGATCCTCAAGACGTGCTGGGACCTCGACACCGGAGCCCCAGCGGGCCACATCACCTCGATCACCAAGACCTTCGTAGCCGAAGCCGTCAACCGCGTGGTCGATCGCGCACTGCAGATCTGCGGCGCGCTGGGCGTCTCCGGTGATGCCGCCCTGTCCCGGCTCTACCGCGAGGTCCGGCCCTTCCGCATCTACGACGGTCCATCGGAGACCCACCGCTGGTCCATCGGGCGCCGTATCGTCCGCCGGGCCCTGACCAGGCTGGAGGCACGGCCATGAGTATCTCCTCCCACGTACCTCCCGGTATCAACCTGCCCGCTCTGCAGCGCTACTTCGACACCGCGGTATCGGAGACGGCCGGTCCGTTGACGGTTGGACTGATCACCGGCGGCAAGTCCAACCTCACCTATTCGGTCACCGACGGCTTGCACAACTGGGTGTTGCGCAGGCCCCCGATGGGACCATTGACGCCTACCGCGCACGACATGGCCCGCGAGTTCCGCATCGTCGCTGCCCTGCACGGCACCGGCGTTCCGGTCGCCCGAGCGGTCACCCTCTGCGAGAACACCGAGGTCCTCGGTGCGCCCTTCGCGGTTGTGTCCTACGTGGAGGGCAGGACGCTGAGAGACGGTGATGACGCCGAGAAGCTCAGCTCCGAGGAGGCAAAGCGGTGTTCCCGCGCTCTCGTCGACACGTTGGCCCAACTCCACGCCGTGCCCTACGACGAAGTCGGGCTGACCGGCTTCGGGCGTCCCGATGGCTACCTGGAGCGTCAGGTCAGGCGTTGGCGCGGACAGTGGGATCGGGTGGCGACCCGCGAATTGACCGCGGTGGACGTTCTTCACCAGGAGCTCGCCCGCTCGCTGCCGCACCAGTCCATCTCAGCCGTCGTCCACGGCGACTACCGCATCGACAACACCATCCTGGATTCCTCGGACGTTGGCCGGATCGCCGCGATCGTCGACTGGGAAATGGCCACCCTCGGCGACCCGCTCGCCGATCTCGGACTGCTGCAGGTCTATTGGGACCCGGTGACCGAGCCCGTTCTGGGCGTGCGCCACGCACCGACCGCGAATACCGGGTTCCTGTCAGCGGACGAGCTGGCTGAGCGCTATTCGATCAGCTCGGGGTTGCACATCGCCAACCTTGGGTTCTACCGCGCGCTGGGCTACTTCAAGATGGCCGTCATTGCCGAAGGAATCCACCAACGCTACCTGGCAGGCGAAACCATCGGGGACGGCTTCGACAGGGTCGGCCAAGCGGTCCCAGAGCTGCTCGAATCCGGCCTCGACACCCTGGGAGCTCGACACCCATGAACACACCCTCCGCACTCGTCACCGGCGCATCCCGGGGCATTGGGCTGGCCATCGCGCAGCGCCTGGCCGAGGCCGGGTACGCACTCACGGTCTCCGCCCGCCGGGAGGAAGGACTGACACGAGCCGCCGCACAGATCAGCGAAGACACCGGCGCCACCGTCCACTCGACGGTGGCGAACTTGGCAGTCGAGGACGACGTGCGTGGACTGGCCGCGGCCCACTCGGACCGGTTCGGCAGTCTCGATGTCCTCGTGCTCAACGGCGGGGTGGGTACGGCGGGCTCCCTGGCGGAGACGTCGATGAAGACCTACGACCTCACGCTGTCGGTGAATCTACGCGCCCAGTTCCTGCTGATCCAGCAATGCCTACCGCTCCTGCGGAAAGCGGCGGCGCGAGAACCGAACCGGGGCGGCAAGATCGTTGCGCTCGCTTCGATCACCGGGGTCGCCTCGGAACCGCACCTCGCCGCCTACGGCGCGAGCAAGGCCAGCCTGATCTCCCTGTGCGAGAGCGTGACACTCGAGGAATCAACGCATGGGGTGACGGCCACGGCCATCTCCCCCGGTTTCGTCGACACCGACATGACCGCGTGGAAACGCGACTCGCTCGGCTCGGACACGATGCTCACCACCGGTGACGTCACCGAACTAGTCCTCGCCGTCACGCGCCTGTCCGCACGCGCAGTGGTACCCAACATCGTCGTGACCCGCGCCGGCGACCAGCTCTGGCGCGCCTGATCATCCAGTGGAGGAAGCATGAACAACGCCGTCATCGTGGATGCGATCCGGACGCCGTCCGGCAAGGGCAAGCCGGGCGGTCGACTGTCCGGAGTGCACCCCACCGATCTCCTCGCCGGAGTCCTGCACGCGCTCGTCGAGCGTTCGGACCTCGACCCCGCGCTCGTTGACGATGTGATCGGCGGATGCGTCGACCAGGCCGGCGAGCAGGCGCTCAACATCACGCGCAGCGCAGTCCTCGCCGCCGGGTTCCCGCAGGCCGTACCCGGCACCTCCATCGACAGGCAATGCGGTTCCAGCCAGCAGGCAGCGCACTTCGCCGCACAGGGAGTGGCCGCGGGAGCCTACGACATCGTGATCGCGTGCGGCGTGGAGTCGATGAGCCGGGTTCCGATGGGCAGCACCACCATGGGCAAGGACCCCTACGGCGAGGCTCTGGCCGCCCGGTTCCCGCAGGGACTGGTCAACCAGGGCATCGCGGCTGAACTCATCGCCGCGCGCTGGAGGCTGACCCGCACCACCCTGGACGAGTTCTCGGCACGCTCGCACGCCCGGGCGGCAGCAACCGCGGCCTCCGGGGGATTCGACGCCGAGATCGTTCCGGTCACGACCGCGGACGGCGAACCCATCAACGCAGACGAGACCATCCGGCTGAGCAGCACAGCAGACAAGCTCGCCGACCTCCCACCCGCATTCGCCGATCCCACTCTCGGCCACCGGTTCCCCGAGATCGACTGTCGGATCACCGCGGGCAACTCCTCACCGCTGACCGACGGTGCCTCTGCGGTACTCATCATGCGCGAGGACAAGGCCGCCGCATTGGGCCTGCAACCCATCGCGCGCTTCCACAGCTTCGCGGTGACGGGCAGTGACCCGCTGCTCATGCTCACCGGTGTCATCCCGGCGACACACCAGGTCCTCAAGCGGGCCGGCCTCGCTCTCGACGACATCGACGCCTACGAGGTCAATGAGGCGTTCGCCCCGGTACCTCTCGTGTGGAAGGACGAGCTCGACGCCGACCCGCAACGGCTCAACCCCCGCGGCGGCGCCATCGCACTCGGCCACCCCCTGGGCGCATCCGGTACCCGCCTGCTGACCACGCTCGTCCACCACCTCAAAGACACCGGCGGCCGCTACGGCCTGCAAACGATGTGCGAAGCAGGCGGCATGGCCAACGCCACGATCATCGAACGCCTGTGACCCGTCGCCTGCTTTGACAACCGGAGTATCGAATGGACATTGCTGAAACATCTGCATTGATCACGGGTGGCGCTTCGGGGCTCGGCCTGGCCACCGCTCAACGGCTGGCTGCCGCAGGCGCACTGGTCACACTTCTCGACCTGCCATCTGCCAGGGGCCAGGAGGCTGTCGAATCGATTGGCGACACTGCGACCTTCGCCCCTGCCGACGTGGCCGATCCCGAGAAAGTGGGCGCCGCTGTTGCGCTCGCAGCGGACCGGGGACCGCTTCGGATCGTCGTCAACTGCGCCGGGATTGGCGATCCAGGTCGCACGGTCGGCAAGAACGGGCCCCTGCCTTTGGAAAGCTTCCGCAAGGTCGTGGAGGTAAACCTGATCGGTACGTTCAACGTAATTCGACTCGCCGCAGCACGCATGGTCGAGGTCGAACCCAGCGGGCAAGAACGGGGCGTGATCATCAACACCGCATCGGTTGCTGCCTTCGACGGTCAAATCGGCCAGGCGTCCTACTCCGCATCCAAGGGCGGGATCGCGGCAATGACATTGCCAATCGCCCGCGACCTGGCCGGCCGACAGATCCGCGTGGTCACGATCGCTCCCGGCATGTTCGCGACGCCCATCCTCGACGGGATCACCGACGACGCCCGGCGCTCACTTGAAACACAGGTGCCGCACCCGTCCCGGCTCGGCGCCCCCGATGAATACGCCGCACTGGTCGAGCACACCGTGGCAAACCCCATGCTCAACGGTGAGGTCATCCGTCTCGACGGCGCGATCCGCATGGCACCGCGCTGACGATCCCCATCAAAGTCGGTATCGATGAAAGGTCGTCCAAAAGCCGCCTCGCGCCCAGACCGATGCGCGTTGCGTACGCGGTCAGCCCCGGACGGGTACCGCACCCCGCGATCGTTGAGTTCCCGCGCGTATGCGGGCAACGCTGCGCCCCGCAGCGCGCTGGGTGAACATCCACCCCACCCACCGGGCGGTCGCCGGATTCGGCTCCAACCGATGCAACCGACGCCCCCACTGCGCATGAACACTATTCGGGTGTGGGCCCGCACCGCCGCCAACACCCGATGCCGCGCCTTCAACACTTCACGGTCAAGCTCAACCCGCACACCCGCCTCCGGCCAGCAATGCCATCACCACCCGCGCTGTTGGCAGATGGCCTTGATGCCAGGACCACCGCCTCGAACGCCCCGCATCGCAATACTCCGCCACAATGAGGTGATCTCAGCAAAAGTTTTGGGACTGTCCGGGATCTTGTGGGCGGGGTGGTGATCCGGGAAGCTGGGCCGTCCTGGCTCGGCGGGAAGGATCATCGTGTCGGAGGAATCGGAACAAGCGGCCTCGGAGCCGTCCGTGGTCGATGGTGTGGATCTTGCGGATTTGGTGGAACGGGCTCGATCCGAGGACGTGTCGTTAACCGGTCCAGGTGGCCTGTTATCGCACATTACGAAAACAGTTCTGGAGTCCGCGTTGACCGCGGAACTGGATGATCATCTCGGTTACGAGAAAGGCGATCCGGCGGGTCGGGGCGCGGCCAATCAGCGGAATGGCCGTTCGCAGAAGACGGTCCATACCGATGTCGGTTCGGTGCGTATCGATATTCCACGGGACCGCAACGGATCGTTCGATCCGCAGATCGTGCCGAAACACGCACGCCGCATCGAGGGATTCGACGAATCGGTTATCTCGCTGTACGCGAAGGGATTGACTACCGGCGAGATC
The DNA here is from genome assembly GCF_035320975.1 of Saccharopolyspora mangrovi. NCBI lineage: Bacteria > Bacillati > Actinomycetota > Actinomycetes > Pseudonocardiales > Pseudonocardiaceae > Saccharopolyspora > Saccharopolyspora mangrovi. The sequence goes on from NZ_JAWLNX010000027.1 coordinate 65,684, forward strand.
CAGAAGCACCTATCCGAGATCTACGACGTCGACGTGTCCCGAGAGTTGATCTCGAAGATCACCGACAAAGTCGTGGCGGAAATGAATGAATGGCAGGTCCGCCCGCTGGACCGGGTATATCCGGTCGTGCTGATCGATGCAATTTTTGTGAAAATCCGGGACCGCCAGGTCGCCAACCGGCCGATCTACGTGGCCGTGGGCGTGACCCTGGCCGGGCAACGAGAGGTGCTGGGCCTGTGGGCCGGCACCGGCGGTGAGGGCGCCAAACACTGGGCCGGCGTGCTGACCGAGCTGCGCAACCGTGGCGTTGAGGACGTGATGATCGTCTGTTGCGACGGCCCGAAAGGGCTACCTGAGGCGATCAACGCCACCTGGCCGCTGGCCGATATCCAGCAATGTGTGGTGCATTTGATCCGGAGCAGCCTGAAGTACTCCTCCAGGAAATACTGGAGCCAGATCACCACCGAACCCAAAACCATCTACACCGCCCCTACGGTCGAGGCAGCCCAAGCCGCGTTCGACGAATTCGCCACAACCTGGGAAGACCGCTACCCCGCGATGGTCGCTACCTGGCGCAACAGCTGGGAACAATTCATCCCTTTCCTCAAATTCCCGGCCCCAATCCGGAAACTCGTCTATACCACGAACGCGATCGAGTCGCTGAATTCGCGATTCCGGCACGCCGCCCGCAGGCGCGGGCACTTCCCCAACGAACAAGCCGCACTGAAAGTGCTCTACCTCGTCATCAGAAATCCCATCAAAAACCGCCCCAACATCACTGGCAAAGTCGCCGGATGGAAGGATATACTCAACACACTCGCCATGTTCTACGGCGACCGAATCACCGAAAACTAACCGGAACGGTCACCGCCCTACCCACAAAAAATCGGTTTTTTTATGGGGTTCGGCCGCGTTCGAAATGGGTGAGGACAAGTGCGGCTTTGACGATGTCACCGATGCGGCGGGGGCTGGTGGTGATGTGGCGCAGGGATCGCCAGCGGCCGGTCAGGAGAGCGAAGCCGCGTTCGCCGAGGCAGCGCAGGGCGCGGAGCAGGCTGTTGTAGGTGTCGTTGCTGGCGTCGAGGGCTTGGTGGCTGGTGGGTTGTTTGACCGGGGTGTGGACGCCGATACCGGCGCCGTCGTAGCCGCCGTCGGCCAGTGTCGGGAGGTCGAGCTGGGAGGCGGCCCAGTACAAAGCGCCGAGGACGTGCTCGCGAGCACAGGTCAGGTCGTGCACGGAGCCGGGCTCGACGTCGGAGACCCAGAGCGGGAATCCGTCCGCTTGCAGCAGGCCCTGGATGTTGCCGGCGGGCTGGTGGGCCTTGCCTGAGTACCAGGCGTCGATGGGTTTTCCCTTCACGCTGGTGGCTTTCTCGCCCAGTCGGTCGGTGGTGAACAGTTTGACCGTCGAGGATCACATACGCCGCCCCGGCGTTATGGGCCTGGCGAAGGGCTTCGTGCAGGTCCGGGGCCTGGGCGGCCAGAACGTCGATGACTTCGGCCAGATATCGGTAGCCGGTCGCGCGGGAGATGCCGTGATCGCGGGCCAGAGCGGTGACGTCGCGGTGATCCCGGAACCAGCGCAGCCCGAGTACGGCCTGCCAGAAACACGTCAGCGCCCGGGCCTGTTTCCGTGTCCCGCGCCTACGGCGTTCGGCCCGCAGCAGGCCAGACACATACAGGGCAAGTTCGCGAGGGACATCGAGGATGGCACGATAGACAATCACGTGGAGTCCTTGGCATGGAGTTGATCTTTGGCGAGTTCTCTTCTACCAAGGACTCCACGCCCTGACTTCACCCGGATCCCCACGCTGCCAACCGGATCCGCCACCTCGCGCGAAACTCATCCCAACACTACTGAGATCACCTCATCGTGTGCTCTCCTTTCAGGCGACGGGATCGGGGACGGAATTCGACGCCCGGGCCGCCGAGCAGTGTCGGGGAGCGGGCAGCCAGCATTCCAGCTTTGACCGCGTATTCAACGGCTGAGTTCAGGCAGTACGAGCAGGATTCGCAGCTTGCTTTCGATGCGCTGGGCTCGGGCGGAGGTTTCGTCCAACATGCCGGCAAGGCAGCGGACCTTCTCGTCGGAGTCGGCCAGTGGTCCCACGATTCCCTCGAGGGGCTTTGCTGCGGCGCCGGCTTGTTCGGTGGAGGTTCGGGTGGCTTCAACGATGCTTACCAAATGCGAATCGGCCCTGGTGAGTACTGTTCCGAGGGTGTCGAGCTGTCCGCCCAGGGCGCCCAGGGTCGTCTGGGCTTTGCTCAGCGAGTTGAGTGCCCCGACGACTTCGGGCAGGCTCTGCCCGGTCGCCGCGTCCGCCGACGGGAGCTGGTCGGCGGCGCCAAGCGCCTTGCCCGTCGTGGCGACCACCTCCTCGGCCTGTCCGACGCCGTCTTTGAAAATGTCGTTGGTGACCGCCAGGTCCCGTGTTACCACCAGGATGCCCGTCAGCATAGGCAGCGAGAAGATCGCGGCCACGGCCCAGGAAACTCGGAACATGTTCTCCCTTTCCTCGTCAGCGGCCTATGTTGAGCAGGCCGGGCAGCAGGCTCCCGTTGTCTGAGCTGGTCACCGGCCGCAGTAGGGACAGCACCGGAGCGACCGGCCGCAGCCTCGCCGATTCGGATTCGATCTTGCCGAGGGTTCCTGAGATCATTTTCGCCCGCGGCCCGAGTGCCTGCAGATCTCCTTGGATGGTGGTCAACCCGCTGCCGATGTTCTCCAGTTGCGTGGTCACAGATCCGACGGCCGTGCCCAGCTCGGCCACTTGCGGGGCCGCCTGGCGCGCCCGGCCGGTGACCTTGTCGATCATCGAGGGAAGGGGGCGGGCAATGTCGCCCACCGCCGCGGTTTCGGCATTGACGCCCCCGGCCGCGGGCACGAGTTCACCGGTCTTGCCGACGAGACCGTCGAGGTTTCCAGCCAGAACGTTGAGCACCTGCATGCGTTGGCCGAGATCTTCGTGCGCCGGCACCAATTCCGAGGTCAGCCGGTCCAATTCACTCGCGGAGTGGATGACTTCCGAGCTCAGCTGCGAAGGACGGCCGAGCGGGTCGGCGATGTCCCGCAAGCCGGGAACGAAGCCGTTCAACATGGCGACTGCCACGCAACTTCCGCAACCCAGCGCTGCGACCGAGGCGAACCATGTCTTCTTCGTGATCACGCTACCTCCCGGTGGAGGGCAGAAGCGCCAACTTCTGCTCCATCGTGGCCAGTTGCGCGTTGAGCTTGCCGACCAAGTCCACAGCGGTGGACAAATCGGAATTCACCTGTGAAACGCTCATGTGCGCATCTCTGGCGATGCTGTTCAAACTTCCCGCGGACTGTTGCAGCATGTCGGCCACGGCGCGCAGGTCTTGCGCCAATGCCACATCACCTCGCCCCGCCTCGAGCAGGCGCGCCACGTCGGGCAAAGTGGCCGAAAGGGCATTGACATCCTTCTCGGTCGTTTCGTTCAACCGGCTCAGCACACCGTATAACCGTTGAAGGTGGTTCTTGGCCTGCGCCGCTGCGGCGAAGTCCGCGCGAGAAGAGAAGTAGTCGTTGGCCGTGTGGAAGTTGTGCACGACCTGCTGGGCGCTGTGCTGCACAGCGAGTCCCTTCTGCACGGTGAACATGACCAGTACGAACAGGACGATCGAGATCATCGCAGCCACCCGCCCGGTCCATTCGGTGATGATCGCTGTCGCGCTGGAGCTGCGCACTGCTTCGGCCGGGATATCCGTTCGTCGTTCCATTTCCGCCTCCAGCACCTGCCGAGCGCCAAGCTCAGAGGGGCAGTGAATCGTTGATCCGCTCCGCCGCGGCCACAGCCGCTTCCAGATCCGTTACCAGGCCACGTAGGATCGCTACCAGCTGTTTGCCCTGGTCACCGAATTCCTCCGCCGAGCCGACGAGGGGCACCACGCGTCCGCGGACCTGTTCGAGGACGCCTTTGATCGTGGCGAGTTTGTCGTTGCTCTGCTCCGCTCCGGCCGTGCCGTCCGACACCGCAGCCGCGGCCGGTCCGATGGCATCGCGCAACTGGATCAACAGCGGTGTGAGCGATTCGGTCTCGTCCACGGCGAGCTCGACGCTGTCGGCCAGCTTGTCGAGCTGGGCCAGTCGAAGGGTGAGCTTGTCGTTGACCTCGACGATCGCTCGCGAAGCCGCGAGGCTCTGCTGATTGGCTCGTTCCTGGGCGTCCAGCCGAGCGTTGAGGTTGAACACGACGAAACTGAGCAGCCCGAGCACCGCGACCCCGATCAACGACAGGATCATGCGCGCCGGGCCGTGCCTGGGTCCGAAGAACACGGCCTTCTCCTCGCTTGTCAATCGCCGGAAACATTGTCGGCGGCCTGATCTGCGTCCTGCCGCGCCTTGTGCACGTCAGCAGCCGTCGAACGGACGTCGTTGAGGATGGCGGCCAGCCGCGCGCGGTCCCCGGCCAGCGCTGCCTCAGCACCACCCACCGGCTCGTGGAGGCCCCGCACCTCACGCTCCAACTCGTCCAGCGAACTGTTGAGCGCCTGAACGCTAGCGTCTGTATCGTCCAATGTGGCCTGGAGGTCTCCGCGGATCTGGCCGATCAACATCCGCAGTTCGGCCGCTACCCTCGCGTCGGTGGAGCGAACATCGGACACCGAGACGTCCATGCGGTCGAGCGCGGCAAAGGCCGCCAGCGTGACCTTCTCCTCAGCCACTATCCTGTGCAGGGCGAGGTTATACCGGTTGGCGTGCACGACGGCCTGGTCAAGGCGGTACGGAATGGCAACCAAGTTGAAGATCCTCGGGCACAGGTAGAAGGTGAGGACCGGGATCAGCGCGAGTACCGTGAGCACCTGCAATGCGCGCAGCACTGAGCTCGGTTGTGCGTGCCTGCCCGGGGGAACCACATCGGTCCGCGAATGCTGACTTGCCAAAGCATTGCTGTTCACTGTTCCGTCCTTTCCTCGCGCACCGGCAGGACGCGACCGGAGAATGCCGCCCGGCACGGGTTGGTCGACGTGGTCGCCGGGGCATTCCGGCGCTAGTCAGCCACCGAGATGAGCGCGACGAAGTTCAGCGCTGTGGCGGTGTGCGTGAGTAGTCCCTTGATAACGAGGTTTCTGGTCATGATCTGCTCGAGGATCCGTCTACCTCGGCGGGTGAAGAATCCGACTGGCAGATAACCCCGGGCTTTCATGTACACCTGCGAGACCTCCGCGAGCTGCGGGACGCTGGCCTTGACCACGACGCTCGGCCGACCAACCAGGTCGTTGAACACCAAGGCCCGGTCTTCATAGAACACAATGCTTGTGGTCTGCTTGGTGTCGGTGCTGTGCACCGTGACCGGGCGCGGGATCGCACGGGCAATCTTGTACCGCTGCGGGGAGCTTTCCAGGTTCTGTTTTAGCCATCCCGTCAGGATGTTCGCGAGCTCGTTCGGTTCGCTATCGTATGCGGAGATCTCGTACTTCTGCGCAGTCTTCATCCGGCAACGATTCCCAATAGTCTGATCAGCGAGGCGTATGAGGCGTGACTTGTTGAAGGTGTTCATGAGTGTGCCGACACTGGCCTCAGTGGTTGGTGTCAACATGTCGTTGGACCGACTCTGTGAAGAGTTCCGGCTGCTCTACGTTGCACAGATGCGCGCAGCCTGGCAACGAGCGAAGCTCGGCGCCAGGGATGGCGGCCGCGAGTTCGGCGCTGCCCGCTGGAGGCGTGGCGACGTCGTCCTCCCCCGACAAGACCAGCGTTGGTACGGTGATGGACGCGGCTGCGTCATGACCCTCAAATCCGGCGAGGGCGAGGCAGGCATCGGCATAGCCGCGTGGGTCCATGCGTCGTAGGTGATCCATCTTGGCCTCGACGATCTCGGGATGCTCGGTCCGGAACCGCTCGGTGAACCAGCGAGGGGCCGAGACGTCGGCGATCCAGGCCGTCCCTTCTTCGAGCACGCGCTGGGCGCGCTCAACGAGTGCTTGCTTGCTCAGAATGGTCAGGCCCGTTGAGGCAAGCACCAGTGAGCTGACTCTGTCCGGGTAGCGGGCCCCCAGGTTCTGCCCGATGACACCACCGATCGACAGTCCGCAGAAGACGAAGCGATCAACGCCCAGCTCGTCAGCGACGGCGATGACATCATCGGCGAAGTCATCGACCGACGGTGTCTCGAGACTCAATGGCGAGGCTCCATGACCACGAAGATCGAAGGCAACCACGTTCCACGCTCGCGGAAGCAACCGCACCTGCTCCCGCCACATAAAACGATCGGTGCCCAGTGATGAACCGAGGATCACGGTCGGCCCGCCCGCAGGGTTGGATGCCTCATACTTGATCTTTGTCATGTTCACTCCATGAACTCTTCGACGATCGCAGCGAGCCGTGCCATGGCTGACTTGTCGTCCCGGATGGATGTGGCAGGAAAGCGGGGGAAGCCGGCGTCGACTCCGGCCGCGAACATCAGCGCTTTGATCTGGGCGTGCCACGGTTGGCCAGGGCAGAGAACCTCCAGAACCGCTGACTTGAACTCGGTGAGGTTGTCGACGATCACGCAGGCCTGATCGATCTCACCTCGCCAAACCAACTCGAAGGCGTCCGCGAGTCGACTTCCCAGTGGCATACCGCTACCGATCTGGCCGCGCCCACGCTGCTCATGCGCGAAGACCGGGAAGGCGCTCGGCTCGAGGACGTCGGAGAAGATCGCGTGGTGCTCACCAAGATCACGCAACGTCGTGATCCGCCGCTGCCCGGACGGGGTGTTGTCCTTGACCCCGACGATGCCGTCGATGGTCAGGAGACGGGCAAGCAGCTCGACCGGGATGTCGTATCCCACCACGGCCGGCACGTTGTAAACGAGCAGTGGCAGCGGAATCTGCTTAGCCATCGCGGCATAGAACTCGAAGATCTCGTCGTCGCGAAGCCATCGCGCTGGTGGGATCGTGAGAAGTGCACCGTCGGCCCCCATCTCGGCGGCGTGACGTCCCAGGATCACGCTGTCCTCGGGTCGAATGCTGCCGATCCCGACGAGGAGGGGCGTCTCAGGTCCCACGGCTCCGCGGGCGATCTCGAGCACCTTCTGACGCTCATCGACCGACTGAGCCACCCACTCGCCGGTGGTTCCGTTGACGACGAGACCGTGCGGGCGCTGGCCGACGAACCACGCCAGCACCTCCCGCAGCCTCCCCGGGTCCAGCGCGGCGTCACGGTCGAACGGCGTGGGAGCGGCCGGGAAGTAGCCGCGCCATTCGCGATGGTGATGTCGCATCCTCAAGCCTTTCTGGATCCACGGTCAAACCGACGTTTTCTGGGTCGACGGGTACGTCATGACCACCTCGTCCTCCTCCACAGATCGAGTGAGCTCGTAGTAGGTGAGCAACGGGTACGGCCAGGACACCGTGTTCGTTCCGTTCGCGTTGCGGTACCAGCTCCGCTCGGCCGAGGCAGCCCATGCCATGCCGCGATTACCCTCCTCGATCCACTTCACGTATCCGCGGTAAGCATCCTGCGTCGGCTCAATCGCGGCGGCACCAGTCACCAGCAGCTGACGCAGGCACTCGGTGATGTAGTTGATTGCGCACTCAGCCATGAACGTCTGACTGCCGATGGCGACCAGTCCGGTGTTGGGGCCCTGGACGCAGAACAAGTTGGGAAATCCGGGGATAGCGACGCCCTTGTGGGCACGGGATTCATCGCCCCAGTGCTCGCGCAGGCTGAGCCCGCCACGCCCGCGCACATCGATCGTGCCCAGATAGTTCGTGCCGTCGAATCCGGTCGCGAGCACGGTCAGATGCGCGCGGTGATGATCTCCGCTGACGGTGCGGATGCCCTCCTCGTCGAACTTGTCGATCTCCTCGGTCACCAGGACGGTGTGCGGCTGCTGGAGTGTCCTTGCCCATCGCCCATTGTCTCGCAGCATTCGCTTGGCACCGACGGGATAGCTCGGGATAACCGAATCGAGGAGGTCCTCGTGCCCGACGTACTGGCGCCGGATATTTTGGACCAGAGCGTCGCGGAAGCGCTGGTTCGGCTCTGAAACCGACTCGGTGGACGACCAGTTGGGATCGGCCTTGGTCACCGCGTACTTGCCGATTGTCGAGAACCAGAATTCCCACATCCGGAGCCACCGATGATAGGTCGGAATGTTCTCCATGAGCCATTGCCGGCCCTGCGATACCTCCGCCTCGTACAGCGGCGCCGGAAGAATCCACGGGGCGCTGCGCTGGAAGATCGTGAGCGACTCGACCTCGTCCACGATGTTCGGTGCGATTTGATAGGCGCTTGCCCCGGTGCCGATGATGGCGACCCGCTTTCCGCGGTACTCGACCCCAGAATGCCACTCAGCGGAGTGAACCTTTTCACCCTGGCACTTGTCCAGATCGGCGAAATCCGGGATCTTCGGTTGATTGAGGAACCCAACCGCACTCACCAACGCCTGAACCCGCACCGTGGACACTTCACAGGATCGCGTATCCTCCACGGCCAACTCCCACCGGGAGTCGTCTTCTTTCCAGGACGCTCGGACAACCTTCGAATTGAAGCGGATACTCTCCAACAGCCGTTCATGCTCGGCGAAGTCGTTGTAGTAATCCTCGATCTCCTCACGCACCGCGAAGTAGTGGCGCCAGTCCCGCCGCTGGAAGAACGAGTAGCTGTAGGCGAGAGTGCTGGTGTCCAAGCGGCAGCCCGGGTAGGCATTCCACCGCCACGTACCGCCCACCTTGTCCGCTTTCTCGAACATCACGAAGTCGATGCCCGAGCGCCGGAGCGCCCGGGCCATCGCGAGCCCTGACTGCCCGGCGCCGACTATCCCCACGACGAAGTCACGTCCGACGGCGACTTCGTCCTTCGTCCACGTCACCGGCTCGGGCTCGCCCAATTCGTGCCTCATGAGGTCTGCGTATTCGTCCGAACCGTCGGTGAGGAAGTCAACGAGGTCCTCGGCGGACAAGTCGGTCTGACCATTCTTGCGGCCCGAAGCGAAATGCCGCTTCAATGCGTTCCGGATCCGTTCGAAGGCTTCCTCGGCAACCTCTTGGCTCAGGCCGCCAAACTCAGGAATCGCGATCATCTCAAGGTCCAGCTTGGGCCTGAACTCGTCGGCGAGCAGAGTCCGATCACCGGACAGCTCAGCGACCGAGCAGAGCAGCGGGATCAGTTCGCCCGCGTCGACGAACCGGTCGATGTCCTGCGCACTTGTCGTCATAGCCGCTCCTCAGTGACTCTTGTGTTCGTTGCCGCGAGCCGGAGTTGCCGGCCAGACCCCAGATGCGCACCATCTCGATCCCAGGCCTCGATCGACTCCGTCACCCAGCACCCTTCACTGGCGCGCACGGTTCGAGAGCGCACGAGCACCCATGGCGAGGTCGGGACGTTTGAGGTGACGTGAGCGGAGAACTCGAGCGTGGGCACGGGCCGTGGCTGTGTCAGCACCGCGGTGTAGGAGGGCGGAAGCCCATCCAGGAAGAAGATCAGGCTGCACGGGTCGACCGGTGCATCTCGACCCTCCACCCGCATCCACGCCGTCATGGTCGGATCCGCGGCACCGGCGTACAGCCGGATCGGGCCGACGGGCCGGAGGTCGACCTGACTCAGGACCGGAACCTTTTCCGCCAATCCCTCCAGCGCCGGTAGCGAATCGGGCCCCGGCACGTCCGGTGCCTCCCGAGCAATTGTTGGCGCCTCACCCGCTTGGTCGGATCCGAAGACCGCCGTGGCGGTGAGACAGGTCCCGTCGGAGCCGGAGCCGGTGGCCTGCACGGCTCCCGCGCTACGTCCGGATCGAATCACGCGCGATTCGATGGCGAGAGTCTCGCGGATGGGCCGGTGGAAGTGCCCGGTGATCGATCGAAGGGCGTGGTCCGGGATGCTGCGCCGCATCGAGGATGCGACAAGAGACAGCGCCAACCCACCGTGGAGGCCACCGTGGCCCCAGGCGAACGGGGGGACATCGAGAACGGCGGGAGGCTCAGTGAAGAGCATCGACGCCAGGTCGTGCCCCTCCCGAGACCGGGTCGCACCGGTTTCCACCGCGGTCATCGCCCGACGAATACGGGAGCGGAGACAGGCTGCCGGAACGTGTCGATACCGGCCTGACCGTCTTCGGAGTTGAAGGTCTGCTGTGCGAGCCGAGGCATCTCCAGCTCAGCCGCTGCCTCCCCCTCCCGCAGTGCCCGACGGCTGTTCTCGAGCACGGCCTTGATCGCCAACGGCGCTTGGCGAGCGATCTTCTCCGCCAGCTGCATGGCTCGCGTCAGGTGGTCGCCATCATCGACAACCTCTTGGACCAAGCCAAGGCGGTAGGCCTCCCGTGCGTCGTACTCCTCGCAGGTGAGAATCCATCGCATCGCGTTTCCCCAGCCGGCTCTTTGCGGAAGCCGAACGGTGACGCCGCCGAACGGGAACAGCCCGAGCAGCGGCTCGAGCTGCGCGAAGCTCGCTGAAGCGGCACACACCACGATGTCGGCAGCAAGCACCAACTCGACCCCGAGAGTCAGGCACTTTCCGTGCACGGCGGCGATCAGCGGTTTGGAAAGCCGTTTGCCCTCGACCATCCAGGGGTGAATACCGCCCGGTGCGAGTAGGGAGCTCCCGCGCGACACCTCGGGACCAACTTCACGAAGATCCATGCCAGCGGTGAAGTGCCTGCCGACGCCGTGGAGCACGCCCACCCGAATGGAATCGTCCGCGTCCAACTCCGCGTAGGCGCTGGAAAGCTCCCGGCAAAGTTGCAGGTTGAAGGAATTGGCCTTCTTGGGACGATTGATGCCGATCACCATCACATGCCCATGGCGCTCCACCTGCACGTATTCGTAGCTCATGATTCTCCGTTTCCTGGCTGTTCGTAAAGGCCGTCGACCATGGAGGAGTAGCGTGCGAGGACGGCCCGCCGTCGCAGCTTCAACGTGGGTGTCAGATCCCCGGAGTCGACCGACCACTGGTCAGCCACCAACCGGAACCGCTTGATCTGCTCCGGTCGAGACACTCGCTCATTGGCCAGGTCAACGATCCGCTGCGCTTCGTGGAGCACAACAGGGTGCTCAACCAGCTCCGCCAGGTCGCCCGCGATACCGAATTCGGTGGCGAATGACAGGAGCGCAGGCTCATTGACGGTCATGATCCCAGTGATGTATGGCCTTCCATCGCCGATCGCAATGACCTGGTTGATGAAACCGTGGCCCGAGATCTTGTCTTCGATCGCCGTCGGCGAGATATTCTTCCCCGAGGCGTTGACGATCATTTCTTTCTTACGGTCGGTCACGTGCAGGCGTCCAGCTTCATCGAGGTGCCCGATGTCCCCGGTTGCGAGCCAGTCGCCCACGAAGAGCCCCGACTCGTCTGGTGCCATGTTTCGATAGCCGGGGGTGTTCCCGGGGCCCCGAATGAGGATCTCCCCATCTTCGGCGATCGCGATCTCGCAGCCGGGCACGGCAAAGCCGACACTCCCCCGGCTGGCGCCGCCGATCCGCTCCCACACGGCCACTCCCGTGGTTTCCGAGAGTCCGTATGCTTGCGTGAGGTCAACGCCGACCGAGCGCCAGAAGTCCCTGAGATCCTCCGGTAGCGCAGCGGCCCCGCACGCTGGATTGACGGTCCAGTCGAGGCCGAGGTCGCGACGGAGATCGTGCAGGATCCCTTCGCGAGCCCGCAGTGCTCGAAGTCGCTGCTCGGGCCCGAGGGAACCGTCCTGGGACTGCGACCAGGCTTGCGCGAGTACGTCGCGATCGGCTGCGACTTTAGCACTGCGGCTGAGATAAGGCTCGGCCTTCAAGATCATTTTCGCCGCGCCGCGCAACTTCTCCCAGACGCGCGGTACACCCATGAAGTAGCTCGGGCGTTGCAGCCTCAGGTAGCTGACCAACTGGCTTTGGTCAGGACACAGCAGCACGTTGCCCCCGGACTTCAGCGGGAAGTAGAGGCTCCACAAACGTTCGGCGATATGCGCCAGCGGAAGATAGGAGACCACCCGGTACCCGCCGACGAAGAGGCCCATCCGGTCGAAGGCTTCCATCTCGAACAGGAGGTTGGCGTGAGTCACGATCACACCCTTGGGCATGCCGGTCGTGCCCGAGGTGTAGACGTAGGTCGCCGCGTCGTCGACACCCGAGTTGGCCAGACGGGTACCGAGTTCTCCGCGATTCGCATCGAGGCTCTCAGAACCGCGCGTGAGCAGGTCCGCCCATAACACGTGCGCGCCGGCTGAACCTTCACCCTGGCCCTGCACACACACGATCCGGGCAGCCGAATGCTCCGGCAGCGCGCTTCTGATTCGGCCGGCGCCGGTCACATCAGCGATGATGACCACAACGGGTTGGGCATCAGCCAGAATGTGTACCAGCTGCTCGTCGACGAGCGTGGGGTACAGGCTGACCGTGGCCGCTCCGCAGAGGATCGCCGCCAGGTCCGCCACGTAGTGCTCGACGATGTTCGGAGCCAGGATCGCCACGGTCTCGCCCGGTTTCACCCCCAGGTCGAGGAATCCGGAGGCCACGGCCCAAACCCGCTGACGGTAGTCGGCCCAGGTGAGAACTTCCCGGCCATCCTGGGTAAGCCAAGAGAGCGCGGGATGGGTCGGTACTCGCTCGGACTGCTCGTCGAGCAGCTGAACGACATGGGTCAGCGATGAGTTGTGCATGCCCTATGCACCCCGGAATTCGACCTGTTTGGGGTCCTTCATGAACTCTCGTGACCCCCTGGTCAGCATGACGTCCACGGCGGTCTGCATGTCGGCGGTCTCCAGGAGTGTCGGCCCGAGCTGCAGCAGCAGTTCGTCCGCATCCCGCATGCCCTTGGTCCTGGCCGTGCGCAGGACCTGCTTGCTCACCCGGTGAGCCGCGGTCGGCCCACTCGCCAGCGATGCAGCCAACGACATCGCCTTGGTCTCGAAGTGGTCCTCATGGATCACCTTCGAGACGATTCCCCACGACGCGAAGGTGTCCGCGGTGTATAACGATCCCGAGTAGGTGATCTCGAGGGCACGTGAGGCGCCGCACCGCTGCGCCAGCCGTTGGGTGCCGCCGAGGAACGGCACCGCGCCCAGCAGCACCTCCACCTGCCCGAACATCGTCGCCCTCTGCGCCACAACCAGATCGCAAGCCAAGGACAGTTCGAGCCCACCCCCGAGGCACATGCCCTGGACCGCCGCGACGGTCGGGACGTCCAGACTCTCTATGTCATGCACGACGCTCATGTAGTCGGTGAACAGGGCCCGCGCCTCGGTCTCGCTCATCCCCTTGAAGCCGGCCACGTCAGCGCCGGCGAGGAAGACAGGCCCTTCGGCGCGCAACAGCAGGGCGCGGGCGTTGTCCGCTCGAGCCTTGCCGACCTGAGTGCCGAGTTGACTCATGAGCCCGGGTTCGAGAAGGGGGGCCTTATCGTGACTGATGGTTAGCACGGACAGGTCATCGACGAGCTGGTAATCGACACTAGACATGACGAATGAGGTTCCTTCCTGGAGGGAGCGGCCAGCGGGAGAACGAGTCAGGGGCCGTCGATGCGGTCGAAGAAGTCGCGGAGTAGCTTCGCGGTGTCCTCCGGATGCGAGATGTTCGGCGAATGGCCGGCCTCGAGGCGCTCGATCCGGACGTCCTTGAGATGTTTGGCGACCAAGTCCTCCCACCCTGGTTCCAGCATGCGGTCGAGGGTCCCGGCTACCAGAAGCGTCGGTATCACACTGGCGGAAAGCGCTTCGGGGAAGTCCCACGGGCGCGCCTTCTCGGTCTGGGCGGGGTTGCGCAGGGTGGGCGCCACCATGCCCTCCCACTGACCGGGGCGCATGCTGCTCTCAAAACGCGCCTGCGCATGCTCTTCGTCCCTCGCGCCGGGAGGCAGAATCCAGCCGTCGAGCTGCCTGGCAGCTTCGATGCTCGGATCGAACTCCGCCATCTCCTTCAGTGCCTCCGGTTTCCGAAACGGACCACCGGTGCCGGAAATGCTGGTCACCGACCTCATACGCCACGCTGTCTCGGCGCGAACCGAGAGCCGGAGAACCATACCGCCGCCGAACGAATTGCCGACGAAATGCGCGTCCCTCAGGTCAAGGGCGTCCAAGAACGCAGCGAGATGACGCAACCGCGGCTCATACGGGTTCTCGCCGAAGAAGATCGCCTTATCGGTACCGCCGAAACCGAGCATCTCCGGGAGCACCAGGTGATAGTCGTCCGCGAGCAGACCAACCAGCCGCCCGTATGTGTTCAGCGCATCACCGCCATAGCCGCCCTCATGAACCAGCACGACCGTGGGCCCAAGCGGGTTGCCACCTTCGAAATAGCGTGTCCGGACCGGCCCCAGCTTGACCTGATGCTCTCTCAACAACATGCGCCACCTTTCGATTCAGGCTTTCGTCTCCTCGACCACCGTTGGCCGCGTGCACGAGAAGGTCACGAAACTCGTTGAAGCGGCCAACGTGGCGTTGACCAAGAATGGATCGTGTGGACGCTGAACTGCTAGAACGAGCGCGCCCGATGCTGGAATCTGACTGCCATGTCGATGAGCGGTGATCAGGCGATCGACTCGGCCTTTGGGTCGTCGCCGGGTGACATCGCGAACCACTTACCCTCAGGAATTCACCTGGTGAGCGGTCAGGCGACCTCGAACAGTCCGGCGGCGCCCATACCGGTTGCCGCGCACATCGTCACGACGACGTACTTGGCGTTGCGTCGCTTGCCTTCAATCAGCGCGTGCCCAGTCATCCGCGCGCCGCTCATGCCGTACGGGTGGCCGATCGAGATCGCACCACCGTTGACGTTGAGGAGTTCATCCGGGATGCCCAGCTTGTCGCGGCAGTACGCAACCTGCACCGCAAACGCCTCGTTGAGTTCCCACAGGTCGATGTCGGCCACTGAGAGCTTGAACCGATCCAGTAGCTTGGGGACGGCGGTAACTGGACCGATGCCCATCTCGTCGGGCTCGAGGCCGACGCTCGCGTACCCACGGAAGTACCCCAAGGGCTGCTGCCCTCGGCGCTCGGCCTCCTCACTGCTCATGATCACGACCGCGGAAGCCCCGTCCGATAGCTGACTCGCGTTGCCGGCGGTGACGCAGCCATCGGGACGAGCGATCGGCTTGAGCGCCTGCAACCCCTCCAGCGTGGTACTGGGCCGGTTGCCCTCGTCCTGGGACAGAGTCACCGTCTCGTACGACACCTCGCCGGTTTCCTTGTCGACGAGCTTCTTCGTCGACTCCATCGGCACGATCTCGTCGTCAAACAGCCCCTCTGCCTGCGCGCGAGCGGTACGCTGCTGGCTTGACAGCGAAAGCTCGTCCTGCACGCCTCGGCTCACGCCATAGCGGTCATACACCACCTCGGCAGTGTCGATCATGTGCGTATAGAAATCCGGCCTGTTCTGCTCGATCCATGGCTCGGTGACCATGAACTCGTTTCCGGGTACCTGAACCATACTGATCGACTCGGCGCCACCGGCCGCGACCACGTTCAGCCCTTCGTTGAGCACCTTGTACGAGCCGACCGCGATCGCCTCCAGCCCCGAAATGCAGAACTTGCTCACCGTGAGCCCCGGCGTGGTCACCGGAATACCGGCCCGAATCAGCATCTGGCGCGCGGGGTCTCCCCCGGCCACGCCGGATGTCATCGCCATGCCCATGACGACGTCTTGCACCTCGCCCGGCTCAATCCCGGCCCGGGCGGCGGCATGCTGCACGACATGTCCACCCATGGTGGTGGGGTGGGTGTCGTTCAAGGCGCCCCGATACGCCTTTCCGATTGGGGTACGGGCGGTTGAGACAATGACAGCTTCACGCATTGTTGATTCCTCAGGTCGTGGGTTGATAGTGGACACCGCTGGCAAGCCAGCTAGGTTTGGGCTCAGAAGGAGCACTTTCCATTCGTGGCGGTCGCGAACGCGGTTCGGCTACTGGTCTGCGAGCACGCCTACAGTTTCGCGCCAATCTTGACAAACGCGTCGATCGCGTCGAATCCCGTGACCGCACCTGGACTCACCACTTCGCGCGCCGGGCGTCCCTTCAAGATTTGCTTGACTGGCTTCTCCAGCTTCTTTCCGGTCAGGGTCCGCGGGATCGCCGGAACGGCCGCGATGACATCGGGTACATGGCGAGGCGAGAGGTCGGACCGGAGAGCCGCTCGGATGCGCGCCTGCACAGCCTCGTCCAGTTCGAATCCTGTACCGAGCAGCACGAACAGAACGAGTGTTCCAGCGCCCCCTTCGGAGTCTTCGAGGTGCACCACGAGACTGTCCAGCACTTCCGGCAAATTCTCGACGACGGCGTAGTATTCACCGGTACCGAGCCGAACCCCACCACGGTTCAGGGTCGCGTCCGACCGGCCGTGGATGATGAAGCTCCGACGGTCGGACATGCTGACCCAGTCGCCGTGCCGCCACACACTGGGATAGGTGTCGAAGTACGACTCGAGGTAACGCTGATCGCCCTCGTCGCCCCAAAACTTCACCGGCATCGACGGCATCGGTGCGCGGACGACCAACTCCCCCACCGCACCGACGGTTTCATTACCGTCCTCGTCGTAGGCGGTAACGTCCACGCCCAGCGCCGGCCCGGCGAGTTCACCCCGGTACACCGCCTGCCAGGGACTTCCCGACAGGAAGTTCCCGCAAATGTCGGTACCACCACTGATCGAGTTGACGATCACGTCGGGGCCCAGCTTCTCGTACAGCCAGTCGAATCCTTCCGCGGGAAGCGGCGCGCCGGTAATGCACAACGTGCGCAGGGCGCTGAGGTCGTTGTCCTTCGCCGGCTCCAGCCCAGCCTTTCGACACGCCATCACGTAGGCCGGGCTGGCACCGAACAGGGTCGCGCCTGTATCGGCGATGACCCGCCACTGTTCGGGCAAGTCGGGATAGAGCGGATTGCCGTCGGTCAGCACGATGGTTGCCTTTACCAGCAGGGCGCTGACCAGACAGTTCCAGACCGTCCACGCAGTGGTGGTGGTCCACAGGATGCGGTCGCCGGGCCTGATGTCCAGGTGCAGCGCGTGCGTCTTGAGGTGTTCGAGCAGGATCCCGCCATGTCCGTGCACGATTGCCTTCGGAAGGCCCGTCGTCCCCGAAGAGAACAGGATCCACAAGGGATGGTCGAAGCCAACCTGCTCGAAGCTGAGCGCCTCCGGCTCTCGAGCCAGCAAATCGTCCCATCGGAGGACCTCGTCAGTCCGGTAGTCCCCGTAGTCCACGCCAATGACGTGGCGCACGGTGGGCAGGCCCGCACGGATGGCGTCCAACTCAGCGGCTCTGTCCACCTTCTTGTCGCCGTAGGTGTAGCCCGTGGTCGAGATGAGGACCTTCGGTTCAACCTGAGCCAAACGATCGACAACGCTGCGTGCGCCGAATTCGGGCGGGCAGCATGCCCAGATCGCCCCCAGGGACGCACAAGCGAGAAACGCGACGACCGCCTCCGGGATATTCGGCAGGTAACCCACCACCCGGTCCCCCGCACCGACACCAAGCCCGACCAACGCCGAGCGGATGCGACCGACCTGATCGGCCAGCTCCCCCATGGTGAGCTCGATCGGGCCACGGGTCTGGCAGCGGGCGATGATCGCGACACGGTCCGGGTCCCCGCCAACGTCCAACAGGTGTTCGGCATAGTTCAGCTTGGCACCGGGAAACCACTGCGCGCCGGGCATGTCCGTGGAACCCAGCACGCTCGTGTAACTCCCGCGGATGGAAAAGTAGTCCCAGATCGAAGCCCAGAACTCCTCCGGTTCCGAAACCGACCACTTCCAGAGTTCGTCGTAGTCGGCGAAGGCCCGGCCTCGGGTATCGGCCAGCCATTGTGCGTACTGGCCGATACCGGTGGCACCGAGCGAGGCGAGATCGGGCTCCCGAAGCACGGCCCCGCTGCCTACCGAATTCGCCTCGGAGTTCGACGAGCCCTCAACGGCCAGGCCCGGCGCCGCCCGCCCCGCCCTATCCGCAGCATTGCTCATGGACCGCGCTTCTGACATGGTGTCTGAACCTCGCAATCGTTGGGTTGTGTTGTAGCTGAACTGGGGTAATTTATTTCATGTTATTGGCTCTCATGGCCGGCTTCACTGGAGTCGGCGCGTTGGCCTCCGATCAGCGCGGACAGTTTGTAGAGTCCCTCTACGGCCTCTTCGCCGTAGCCGATTTCCTGAAGGATTTCCCAATTGTGTTCGCCTTGGAGGGCGGGCATCTGAGGGGCAAGCGGGGCGTCGTGCCCGCTGAAGTGCCACGGCGGCCCAGGGATCGTGATCTCGCCGCCTTCGCGATCCGGGACCGCGCGGGTTGCCCCCCAACGCTGCGCCCATTCGGTCTTCGCGAAATCCTTCATGTCTCGAACGGTGCCCGTCGCCAGCTTCGCTTCGTCCAATTGCGCATCGAGGGATGCCATGTCCTCGAAAGTGAGGATCCACCTTTGGACGATCTCGTGCAGGGCATGCAGGTTCTGCTTGCGTAGTGCGGGAGTCAGGAAGCGGGGATCGTCGGCCAGGTCCGGTCGACGCATTACCTTCAGATAGAAATTGAATAGTTGCGTGCCGACCAGAGACATCGGGATGACGAAGGTGTCCCCCTCCGGGCTGGTGAAGAACGGAACCCCCGTGGCGCCCAGAACAGGGGGCTCGGGTCCCAGGTCTGCGTCGGAGAGGTCGTAATGAACTCGTTCGTTCATCGACAAAATGACCGAGGCCATCGCAATGTCGATATACTGCCCCTCACCGGTTGCGTTGCGGTGGTTCAGCGCTGCGAGAACGGCAATGGTCGCATGCAGGCCGGAGTACACGTCGGCGTGCGATAGGGCGTCGGTTTGGAGATCGCCTTCTTCCACGTCGAACTGCCTATGGGTGTTCGTGGTGAACCCCGCTTCGGCCTGGATCGACGGCGCATATGCCATACGACTGCGCCACGAGCCCTTCTGGCCGTAACCACTGATCGATGCGTACACCACATTTGGATTGACCGCCGCGATCGTGTCATAGTCCAGACCGAATGATGCCAGGGTGCCCGGCCTGAAGTTCTCGACGATGACGTCGGCGGTTTCACACAATTTGAGCACGACCGACCGGGACTCCGCGACGTTCAAATCGATGCTCAGGTTGCGCTTGCCGGCATTCTGCTGAGCGTAGTAGCCGCTGACCGCGCCGAAGGCCGGTTGTGCCAGGCGGGAAATATCACCCATCGGTGGTTCGATCTTGATGACGTCCGCGCCGAGATCAACTAGATGCTTCGTACAGTGCGGGCCGGCCAGAACCCGTGAGAAGTCGATGACCCGAAGCCCTTCAAGAGGAAGTGACATCAGTTGCCCCCGAATCGCGCCGCGCCGGGGCCGTTCGTGACCAGCGACCGCAGGCCTTCTTTCAGGTCATTGGACGACCAAATGTCCTTCTGCAATTCGTGCATCGCTTCATCGGCGGCCCGCACGCCCTCGTTGACCGCGACGCTGATGATGCGCTTGGTGGACGCATGGGCCACGGTGGGGCCGTGTGCAAGCTCCTGGGCGATCACGTTGGTCGCATCAACGAGCTGCTCGTCTGGGACCACGCGGTTGATCACATTCCACCGTTCCAGGGTGCGCGCGTCATATCGGCGAGCGAGCAGGGCCATCTCCTTGGCCCGGGCAGCGCCGGCACGCTGGGCGACTCGCTGCATGGCACCCATCAAGGGATTCATCCCGATCGTGGCCTCCACCGAGCCGATCTTCGACGACTCCGTGGCGATGACCAGATCACATGCCAAGGCGGTCTCGAGGCCACCACCAACGCAGACACCGTGGACAGACGCGACGATCGGAAGGGGTGATTCTTCGACCGCCCGCAGTACCTCGGTGAGATCTTGTTCTGGAGAGGCACCGTCCTGTGTGCCTTCAAACAGGGACACGTCGGCACCCGCGCAAAAGTGGCGCAATGAGCTACGCAGGACAACCGCTCGTGCCCCCTGCTCCTGAGCCCACCGAACGCCTTCCACAAGTCCTTCCATCAACGCAGGGTCAAGGAAGTTGTGCGGGCGGTGCTGCATGATCAAATGCGCGACCTGCCCGTCCATCTCATAGATCACTGGACGCGTATCGCCAACCGATAGCTGGCCGGCGGGCTGAGCAGCTTGCACTGCATCACTCTGCGACGTCTCACTCATTGTCGGGTCTCCAATCGCGTTGGCATGGTCGGTGAAAGATCGAGGTCAGATGCGGCGCATCAGCTTGAGCAGCACGTCGACGATCTTTCCGTAGGGTGGGTAGAGCATTTGGACGCCGGTGCGTCCGAAGATGGCTCGCTGGTACATGACCGGCCGGAGGTGTGACATGGCGTCGAATCCCTCGCGTCCGTGGTAGGCGCCGTACCCCGATCCTCCCCGTCCCCCGAAGGGCAGGTCGTTCTGCAGGTAGCCGACCATCAGGTCGTTGACCACGGCACTGCCACTGGCGACGCGAGTCAGCCATTGCCGCTGGCGGTGCTTGCCGTTGCTCAGGACGTAGAGCGCCAATGGTGTTGGCCGAGAGTTCACGAAATTGACCGCGGCGTGGTCGCCGTCGTAGCCGATGATCGGAAGAACAGGCCCGAAGATCTCGTCCTTCATCACCGACGAGTCAGCGGGCGGATTGATGACCATGGTCAGCGGAAGCTGTCGCCGCTCCCGGCCCAATTCGGGATCCTCGACTGTGATCACCTCGAGGTCCAGGGCCTTGGCCTCGGTGATGTAGGCGTTGACCCGGTCGTAGTGTCGTTCATTCAGAATCGCCGTGTAGTCGGGATTTCCGGCGAACTTCGGGTAGAGCTTGTGGGCTGCTCCCCGCGCGGCGATCGCGAACTCCTTCTCCCGCCCACGCGGCACCAGGACGTAGTCCGGCGAGACGCAGACCTGGCCGCCGTTGAGGAGCTTCGCCCACGCCACGTTGGCCGCGGCCCGCTCGATGGGATAGTTCTCGTCGACGATCACCGGGCTCTTGCCGCCGAGTTCGAGGGTTACCGGTGTCAGGTTCTCGGCGGCGGCTTTGGCGACGATCTTGCCGACCTGGGTGGAGCCGGTGAACAGCAGGTGGTCGAACGGCAGCGTGGTGAACTTAGAGGCGACCTCGCCGGCGCCATCGGTGACGGAGAAGACATCGGGGCTGAAGTTCTCCTCGATGAGCCGCTTGAGTACCGCCGAGGTGTGCGGGGTGAACTCACTGACTTTCAGCATGACGCGGTTGCCCGCAGCCAGCGCCGTGGCCGCTGGAATCAATGCGAGGTGTAGCGGGTAGTTCCACGGTGAGACGATACCGACAACTCCGAGGGGGCTTGGCTCGACACGGTTCTTGGCCGGTTTGAACCAGATGGAGACCGACCGCCGACGCGGGGCCATCCAAGATCGAAGGTTGCTCCGCATGTAGCGGATGATGCTGATGGTCCCCACGATTTCGGACATCTCGGTCTCGACCGCGGCCCTGGTGCCGAAGTCCTTGTTGGCGGCCTCGACGAAGAGCAGCCGATTCCGTTCGATGAGGCTCTGTAGCTTGAGAAGGTTTGCCCCGCGCTCGCGCAGCGATGGTGCGGGATTGCGGTCGAACGCGGTGCGTTGCCGCGCGAAGATCTTATCGAGCTCTTCAGAATAGGTGGCCGTTTGCGCATGATCGCTTCGCGGTGGCTTCACCGCGGAGTTACGCGGCCGGGTCGCGGAGTTTGTGCTGTCCTTATTGGTGGTGGTCATCGTCGTTCCTTATCTACTCGTCGAGGTTGGCAATGAGATCCGCCGAGCGGAGTTAGCCCGCACTGGCCCAGGTTGTGCGCCCGCGGGTTGTGTGCGGGTAATATGCGGCGGGCTTGGCGGCAGTGCGCAAGAGCAGGTCCACCGGCATTGCTAGCTTGTTTCTTTCGATATTCCAGACTCGACGCTCACGCGTGATTTTGCGAACCGCGCGCCGGGCCGCGGAATCTGGATTCACACCCCTCATGACGGCTTCTGCGGCGGCTACTGCTGCGGCCGCACCGGAGGCCATTCCGTCCGAGTAGGTCGCCGAGACACCTTGGTGCGCGATCATTTGCAGTTCCAGGGTGCCGGGTGCTGATTGGGGTGCGTTCCAGGGCGAGCCGGGAATGAATCCGGAGTACAGCGTCTCGTCTGGGTCGTCGACGTCCATTCCCAACGCATCGGCGATTCCGTAAAGTTCATCGGTGATGATGTCGAGTTCACGGTGTTTGTCATCTCCGGGAGAAACTTCGACGACGATGATCCCGTAGAAGGTCGAACGGGGTGACAGTGGATCTCCGTACGGGTTGAACAGCCCGACGTCGATCTTCTTGCCGCGGCGCACGCCGGCGAACAGCGCGGCGTTGGTATCGATGTGTCGAAACCCGCCTGGCCTGACCACCAAGGGCGCCTGAACGGCAACCGTGGCCCAATCGACCTGGGGTGCTTCACCGCGGAGAAGTCGCGAGTTATGGCCGGCGTTGACGATCAGGGGCCGCTTGCCGGGTGCGAGGGCGAATGCCTCGTCTCGTGACTTAACCGCCTCGGGCACCTCGATCACACCGCTGCGGTCCATCAGTTCGTAGATCGCAGCCTGCGCCCGGCTGTTTCGGACACCGTAGAACAAGGGACGCGGAGCCCCTCTGTGCCCGCCCATCACGGGTAGGTTCCGGCCGAACTCGAAGGCCCCGCTCGGACCCTTCCTCGTCATGGCCGACAGCAGGCGCGTTCCCACGCCACGGCCGTCGGTGATGTCGCCGTACAACGCATCGACGAAGGCGTACTGCGGCACACCCAACGCATAGCACAAGTAGTCGGTCCCGTGGCCCCGCAGCGTCGCCCCGTCTTTGAGCCGGCGAGATTCCTCGGCACGGGGACCCGCCAGGACGACCTTGCCGTGGAACTGTTCGCTGCGCGCCAACCGGGCCGCCATGACACTGGCCGTGAAGCCCGCGCCGACGATCACCACAGAGTCGTAGTACGGTCCCGACCCGGTTCCGACGGCGCGGTCGACGAGCTTGCCGATGTGGGCGAATCGTCTGACGTCACGCTCGGTCGGGTAGTAGATGCTGCCGTTGTGTTTGATCGTTTCCGAAACCGAAGCGGCGGCAGCCGGTTTCGTCTCATTAATAGCGGTCATAGTGATGCCTTCCTTGGGTGTCGTCGACCTGATGGGAGCGCACGGACCTTCGTTGGCCCAGCTCCGGTGAAACAGCGAGTGCGCCAGCGGACGTGCCGGCTTTGGCGCTGTCCGCCAGTCGAACGGTCCGGGGCCGCCGAATGCGTTCGGTTCGGTCTTCGAGTCGCCCGGGTTGTATCCCGGCAGGTCGCTGTGCTCGCGGACCTGCCATGGGAATCGGCGCATCAGCAGGTCGTATTGGAACCGTGCGCGTCCGTGCAGCTTCAAGTAGTGCCAGAACGCGTGGATGGCGAAGGTGTTGGGCCGCAGCCAGAAACTTGACGCTATGTCGTTCACCGGCTTGGGCGGGCCGACATCGACGGTCGCCGCGACGCTTCCCTCGCCGTCGGCGTAGGTCATCCGCGCCAGTACATGCCCGTCAGAGCTGACGATCTGGCTTTCGCCCGTCATGATCGTCGGGTAGGGGACGCCTGGCAGCCCGGGCATCTTGCAGTCGATCGGACCGACGTGGAATGCCACCGCCGCCGGGGCGCCCACGGCGCGCGCCAGAGCGGACGGGGTATCGGCCGCCCACAGCATGTAGTACTCCTGCTCGCGTTCCCAAAGCCTCCGCAGAACAGGCCAGCCCGGAGGCCCTGGCCAGCAGTCTCCGCCCAGGATCAGCTGGACTCCGCCGTCGCACATGCGCTGTGCGGTGCGGGTGCGCGCGGTCTCAAACCCCATGGCGACGCCGATGCTTCCGAACGGCGTGGAGAATACTCCGTCATCTTCGCCCGGGGTGTAGTAGCAGTACTCCCACATGGACGGCTCGTCCTTGTCGTGGATGTAGGTCGTGCCGTCCGGCTCGGCGATCACATAACTGCCGCGGGGCCGCGTGCCGCGCAATGACACGTACCCACCGCCGACCCAGCATCCATGCTCGCGCGCCATCTTCTTGAGCAACTGATAGGGAGCGCCGTCGATGGGGACCGGTGTCTGTCGTAGCACGGGGTGGTAAACGTTGGGAGTGTTGTAGGCCTCAGGCAGCACCACGACGTCCGGGTGATGTTCGCGGACAGCATCGCGGACGAGCGACTCGACTCGCCGCAGATTCCAATCCTGCTCGGCGAGACGCAGGGCCGGTTGGACCACGGCAATCTTCAGCCGGCGCGTACCGGCTGGGGCGGCAAAGGTGTTCTGCGGGTTCTGGGTCATCGGCCGACCACCTGCACCCCGCGCACGGCGATGCTTTTCACATCATCGTGGACCGACTCCGCAGCACTGCGGCTCAGAGACGCTGCGCGCGCGGGAATGTTGGTGGAAGGCACCTTCGGACGGTCGGTGTCGCCACACGGCCCATGGGCATCGGCCGTAGCGTGTACCGACGCGTCCAGAGGGTCGGGGAACAACGCCATTGCGTCGGGGACGACGCCCAGGTCGGCGAGGATCTGGGTCTCGATGTAGTCCAGCGTCTGGCGCACCGGCGGGCATTGGAGGCTACGACGGCGGCCGTGGCCTTCGCGCAGATAGACAACTACACCGGCACCGTTGTCGACGATGAGATCGAAGGCGCGTTGCAGTTGAGCTCCACAGTCGCATTGAAGAGAACCGAATACGTCGCCAGCTAGGCATTCGGTGTGGATGTGAACGGGAAGATGATCGGTTGCTGTCACATCTCCGCAGACAAGGGCGATGTGCTCACGGCCGTCCGTCTTGTCGCGATAGCCGACAGCCGTGAACTCTCCGCACGGAGCCGGCAATCGCGCTTGCGCTGCCCGGCAGATCAGTGTCTCGGTGCGCCGGCGGTAGGCGGCGAGCTCAGCGATGGTGACGATGGTGATCCCGTGCCTCTCCGCTAAGTCAACGAGTGTCGGCATGCGAGCCATTTCCCCGTCGTCATCGGTGATCTCGCAGATCACCGCGACCGGGTCGAGGCCGGCGAGTTTGACCAAATCGATGGCAGCTTCGGTGTGTCCGACACGCTCGAGTACCCCGCCATCGCGGGCGCCCAGCGGGAATACATGGCCAGGACGCGAGAAGTCCTCCGCACGCGCGTCCGGGTCTGCGAGCGCACGGATAGTCGATGCCCGGTCGCTAGCCGAGATCCCAGTCGTTGTGCCCGAACGCACATCGACGCTCATGTGAAACGCGGTACCGGCAGGGTTGGTGTTGCGGGCACCCATAGGCTCAATCTGCAGTGCGGCCAGCCGCACAGCAGTCATGGGCGCGCAAATCAACCCCCGGCCCTCCGTGGCCATGAAGTGGACGTGGCGGGCGCTGACGTGTTGAGCAGCCATCACGAGGTCGCCTTCGTTTTCGCGGTCGGCCGAATCGACCACGATCACCATCTCTCCTACGCCGATGGCTGCGACAGCGCGCTCGACAGTCCCAGGAAAGGTTTTCATCGTCGTGCACCTGCGAAGTCGAGGACCTGACTGCTGAGCGCCGTCAAGTGTCGGGCGCATTGATCATCGACCACCTGCCCGGCGTCATCAAATATCGTCTGGGCAGAGTTGATCGCAACCCCCAACGGCGTCGGCCAGCCGCGAAGTGCGTGCACGGTTGAACGCAACGACACCAGCGTGGTCGTGGTCGCCTGCCAACCGTATGCGCACACGATGCAACCGATCGCGCGGCCGTCCAGGTACGGCGGTGCGTGGTCGCGGAGATCCTCGACGTAGTCGAGCGCATTCTTAACCAGTCCGGAAATTCCGCCGTGGTAGCCGGGGGTTGCGATGATGACCCCATCGGCCTGCGCGAGAGCGTCCACCAAAGCAATTGCCGCGGGGGTTCTTCCCGAGCGGTCCACCGTGTACATCGGCAGATCGAGTGCCTGTCCTGCGAACAGCTTCGTTCGTGCTCCCTGCCCGGCGGCTGCCGCCAGGGCGTGACGTAGCGCGCGCTCGCTTGAGGAGGACTCGCGCAAGGTGCCGCCGAGTCCGACAATGAGCGGACGCGGATCAGGGGCAGCCTCGTGGCACGAATCGACTGCGACAGACATATCTGCTCGCCTCCAATGCGGATGTGCAGTAGTGCGCGGTGGCCGTGGCAGCGTGTTCGTTAGTTATGCTGCTGTCACCGGCATTTCGCGACCACCTACGGTGGAATTCAGGTCATATCGGCCAAGCTGGGTCAGTGCGGCATCGCGGTGTCGTTTCCGAAGTCACCACTACGTTAGGAACGAGCGGTGGGTGGTCGGTAGGACGAGCGTGCCCAGCCCTGGAACACAAGCGCCAGGATCCTCTTCGCCGACCTGGCCCGAAGACGAGCAGCTGGGCCCGGTCGTCGTCGAGGGAGATGACTCATCGAGCCGAACAGCTTCCGGACCTCATACAGCTCGCTCTCAGAGCACCGGCACACCCCTCCCGCCTGAAAAGGCACATCGCCAGCACGAAATACACCAACACCCGAGCGGGCAGCAGCCGCTTGCGCTGCTCACGGCGCCCCGTGGCGCGGACAGCACATCATCGACCAGCTCCGCAGGGATCGCCTTCGTCAGCACACCGATCGCGATCCGATCCGGCAACCGCTCATCCGACTTGATCTGTCCGGTCTGGACGCCTCGCCATGAGGAGGTCACGCCTGCTGACCGAGGGACCTGGTGTGGGCGCGGCGCTCGCGCGGCCAGCGGCAGGTGGAGACCACGGCGGCATTGTCGCGGGCTCGGGCCCGGCTGAGCCCGGAACCGCTGAAGGCGTTGTTCGCCCGCGCGTTCCCGTCCCGGTGGATACTGAGACCACAGCCGGGGAGTGGTACCACGGCTGACGCTTGGCCGCCGTGGATAGCACGACTTTTGACGTGACAAACCATCCAATGTGGATTGTTTCGGGCGTCCGGGTACTCCCGAGGCAAAGTGAAAGTGTCTATCCGCAAGTGCGGGTGGCCGCGCTGGCCGAGTGCGGCACGTATGCGATCTTCGCCGCAGCCCCTGGCCGCTGGCTACACACGAGACCACACTGGTCCGGCGGCTTTTCCCTTGCTGTCGGCGGGCATGCTGCTGCTGGCCGACCGGGGTTTCCTGAGTTTCAATCTGTGGCGCGAAGCCGCGGCTACCGGAGCTGGCCTGCCCTGGCGGGTCCGGGCCAACGCGGTCCTGCCGGTGATGCGGCAGTAGAGATCTACGGATTCCTGCTCACCCACCACGCCCTACGCCCCTGATCCACGACACCGCCGAAGGCACCGGCATCGATCCTGACCGGATCTCCTTCATGCGAACACCGCGCGTCGTCCGCCGCCAGGTCACCAGCCAGGCGGCTTTCCTGGCACGCCTGAAACAATGACTGACCGCACCCATGACGAGATCCTGCGCCACCTCCTACCCGCCGGCGACAACGCTCCAACCCGCGTGATCAAACGAAAAATGTCCAGCTGGCACCTCAAACGCACCCGCCACACAAATTCTCCACCACCCGAGAACCAGACGATCACCATCGTTCCCGCCACCAAACCCGCCACAACCTGACGCAAACCACCTAAGAAGTCCTAACAGAATGATCTTGGATGTGGTTTGATCTTGAGGTCGTGGTTGGATCGTCTGGTTGGGGTTGGTGTTGGCACAGCGCAGGCCGTGGGAGGTCGAGGACGGGCTCTTGGGCCGGATCGAGCCTTTGTTGCCGGTGGTCGAGCGGCGGTTTCGCAACCCTGGGCGCAAGCGGCTGGACGATCGCAAGGCACTGTGTGGGATCTTGTTCGTGCTGTACACGGGTATGCCGTGGGAGTTCCTTCCGCAGGAGCTCGGGTACGGCTCGGGCATGACTGCTGGCGACGGCTGCGGGACTGGACCGAAGCCGGCGTGTGGCAGCAGTTGCACGAGGTACTGCTGGCCGAGCTGAACGCGGCCGGGCTGATCGACTGGTCACGCGCGGCGGTGGACGGCTCCCATGCCCGAGCGTTAAAAGGGGGCAAAAACCGGCCCCAGCCCAGTAGACCGAGCCAGGACCGGCTCGAAACATCATGTGCTCGTCGACGGCGGCGGAACCCCGCTGGCGGCCACGCTGACCGGCGGACAGCGGCACGACGTCACCCAGCTGATGCCTCTGATCGAAGCCGTCCCACCCGTGCGCGGACGACAAGGCCGCCCACGCAAGCGACCCGAGGTGCTCTACGCCGACCGGGCCTACGACTACGACAAGTACCGCAAACTCGCACGAGCCAAGGGGATCCAACCCCGGTTCGCCGAACGCGGCTCCGGACTCGGCGTGCACCGATACGTCGTCGAACAAACCATCGCGCTGCTGCACTTGTTCCGGCGCCTGCGCGCTCATGACCCCTGGAGTGGTCCTCTGCAGGTGGTGTGGCGTGGGACGCACGCAAGCCTACGAATGCGCGACGGGCGGCTCATAGAACGATTGCGCCACGCCTTGTAGAGGGGTGCCGCCGCCCGCGGGCAGGCAGTCAGGCGAGTCCGTAGGCTTCTCGGTAGTCGCCAGGCGACATCGAGAACTCACGCCGGAATTCCCGTCCGAAGTGGCTGGCATCGCAAAAGCCCCACCAGTGTGCGATTCCGGCAATGGGGTTGTTCGTATTCACCAGGTCTCTCCTGGCCGCTGCCAGGCGGCGCGCGCGGACAATCGATCCGACCGTGTCTCCGGTCGACTCGAAGGCCCGCTGAACGGTCCTCGGAGCAACATTGTGCGCGGCAGCGAGGTCGGCGATGCGGATCGCGCCATCGGCGAGATGGTCGTCGATCCATTGCTCCAGCTGCCGTCGGAACAGCGGCAGCACGTCGCTGTTGCCGAGATCGGCTTGGCCCGCACGGATCAGACTGGCGATGAGGACGAGGACGGCGTTGCGCGCGCCCTCGACCTCCACCGCGGACATCCGCCCGACATGACTGTCCATACGCGCGAGGAAGTCCTGGACAAGGTTGGCCAACGGGCTTCGGGCGGTCTCCAGAAGCAGGCACCCGGGTACACTGGCTCCCGTGTCGAACGGGGCCAGAGCGGCCAGCGGCACCTTGATCGTGCGTTTGGTCACGTGCTGCGGAGTGAGGAATCTTCCCGTGGCACGGGTGCTCATGAGAAGAACCGTCCCTGGCCGGAGAACAACGGTCTCGTCCGGCGTCTCGATGATTTGCCTACCGGCGGAAGCGGCGAAGAGAACCAGCGCGTCATCGTCGCGACGCGCAACGCCACTGCCTCGGATCCCTTCGAGCTGGGGGCACACCCAGTCGGTGATGAGTAGGTCGCCGAGGTCTCGCTCCTGAACCGATCCAAAGCACTCGGCCGGCCCGGTCGGGCGGAGATCCACGCTGAGCAGGCGGTCCCGGACCGCGAGCCGCCAGCGGTCGACGACCTCCTCGGGTGTCGGTACGTCAGCTCGGCGCGCGATTGAATGGGTTACGGTCATGGTCTTGCTCCGGCTTCATTGACGGTGGGCTCGACTCTCAGAGGTGTATTTTGATCCGTTGAACCTCGAGTTACTTGCCCTCAAACGACAAGGATTTGTCCTTGCGTGACATCGATCTCCCCATCCGGGCCTCCATCTTTCGGGGGCTGTCCGCGCTGGTCAGCCAGGCCGGCGGCGTTGGTCCCGAACTCCTCGCGGCGTACGGCTTGGACGAGGCAAAGATTGACCAGGGCGACTCGTTCGTCAGCTTTCGACTCCTCGAGCGTGTTCTCGAGCAAACAGCCAGGCGGTTCGCGCTTGCTGACCTAGGGTTGAGGATGGCGGCTCAGCAGGATGTGCAGATGATCGGACCGCTGGCGATCGCCATGCAGAACTCACGCACGATCGGCGAGGCCATCGAGTGCGCGAAGCGGTACCTGTTCGTCTACAGCCCGGCCCTCACACTCGATGAGACCGAAGATCCGCTTGGAAACCCCGGGGTGGCCGGGCTTCGCTACGCGACCACGACAGGGAACACATCCCCACAGACCATCGACTACGGCATCGGGATCGTTCACCGAATCCTGACACTGGTCAACGGACACACACCCTACGGACTATGGTCGGTGCAACTTCCCCACCCTCGCCTAGCCCCGGAAAGCGTCTATCGGGACTACTTCGGGGCCGAGGTCAGGTTCAACTGTCCGAGCGCGGTGCTGCGCGTCCCGAGCCGCCTGTTCTCGACGCCTATCAGTGGCGGCAACGAGCTGCTTCGCGACATCGCAATGGACTATCTCGATACGCACTTCGGCCATCAGAAAGTGCCGATCTCGGACCTGGTGGCAGCGATCCTCAGCGAGCAGCTCGGATCCGATGGTCCAGACCTGCCGAAAGTCGCCCGCCTGCTGAGTCTCCACCCACGTTCACTGCAGCGCGCCCTCTCCGAGGAGGGCACGACTTTCACCGACGTCGTCGATCACGTTCGCAGAAGTCAGGCCCTGGACTTGATCACAACCACTGACCTGCCGTTCTCGCAGATCGCGGCCAGGCTGGGAATGCACGAACAGTCCAGCCTCACGCGTGCCGTCCGCCGGTGGTTCGGCACGTCACCGTCCAGACTGAGACATGCAGGACAGGAGCCGACAGGCCAATCCGCCTGGATCGAGTGACCATCGCTACGCAGAAGACGATCCTGGCGCTTGTATTCCAGCGCCCGGCGCGCTCGTCCTACCAATCACTCTCCGCTCGTTCCTAACGTCGTACTGACCTCGGCGAAGGCACAGCAATGCCGCACGGATGCCGAGGACCCGCTGGCGCTGCCCGGGACCGCAACTAGCGGGCAGGCATCGTGGATACTGCTACCCGTTCGCCCACCACAGCCAACCCCATTGAACGCGAATACAGGTTGAGAGGGAGTTCATGCCGCTCTATCAGTGTCTCGTCCCGGCCGGGTCGCTCGATGCCGATCGCCATGCTGAGCTGGCGGAAGCAATCACAACCATCCACTCCTCGGTCACCGGAGCGCCCCGGGGACTCGTCCATGTCGTGTTCACCGAATACGAGCCATCGGCGTTCTTTACCGCTGGCAGGCCCAACACGGTTTCAGTGATCAGTGGAGCGATCCGGGCGGGCAGGGATCGTGCGGCGCGAGCCGAACTCTTGACCCGGCTATCCGAGGCTTGGACCGCAATCACGGGCCAGCATCCCCGCAGCCTGGTGGTCGGGCTCAACGAGATCGATCCGACCTCCATCATGGAAGCTGGCCTGATCATGCCCGCTCCCGGTGAAGAGGCGGCTTGGATGGACCGTCACAAGCAGGAGCTCGGGGAGCTTCTGTCAAGCAAGTAACAACCTGTAACAGCCTTAGTACTGCAACGGCACTCGCGTGAGTCGGTAGTGGATCATGGTGGGTGTGGTGCTGGATGTGATCTCGGCGGAGTTGGAGCGGGTGCACGCGCGGATTGCGGGGCGGTTCGTGCGGTCCGAGCCGCGGGCGCGGGTGCGTGAGTACGTGTCGGGCCTGGTCGCGGGCTTGGAACGCAAGAACGGGTGGACGATTGCCGAACAGGCCGGTGAGGTCAGTCCGGACGGGATGCAGCGGCTTTTGCGGCGGGCGGACTGGGACGTTCACGGGGTCCGCGATGACGTACGCGACTACGTCATCGAGCATCTCGGCGAGCCCGACGGGGTATTGATCGTCGACGAGACCGGGTTCCTCAAGAAGGGCACCCGTTCGGCGGGGGTGCAGCGCCAGTACTCCGGCACGGCCGGGCGCACGGAGAACTGCCAGATCGGCACCTTCCTGGCCTACGCCTCTGGGTCCGGGCATGCGTTGATCGACCGGGAGCTGTATCTGCCGAGGTCGTGGACCGACGACCGGGATCGGTGCCGAGCGGCCGGGATACCCGACGACGTCGGTTTTGCCACCAAGCCCGAGCAAGCCCAGTCCATGATCGACCGTGCTGTGCAGGCCGGAGTGCCGTTCGCCTGGGTCACCGGCGACGAGGCCTACGGGCAGCACACTACCTGCGCGACTGGCTCGAGCACCGCGATGTGGCCTACGTGCTGGCCACCAAACGCAACGACACCCTGACCACCACCTCCGGTGACACGCATCGGGCCGATGAGCTCGTCACAGCGCTCTCGCCGGGATCGTGGCGGCGACTCTCGGTCGGAGCCGGCGGGCACGGGCCACGCCTGTATGACTGGGCCCGCCTGCCACTGGGCACGACCTGGCCGGCAGGCCGGGGGCGCTGGCTGCTAGCGCGACGCTCGATCAGCGACCCCAGCGAGATCGCCTACTACGTCGCCTATGGGCCCCGCCGCTCCCGGCTGCTCGACCTGGCCTGGACCGCCGGGTCTCGCTGGCATGTCGAGGAATGCTTCCAGCAAGCCAAAAACGAGGCCGGACTCGACCACTACCAAGCACGTTCTTGGCGAGCCTGGTACGCCCACACCACCCTGTCACTACTCGCCCTCGCGTGGCTAGCCGTCGCGAAAACCCAGGCCATAAAGGGGGAAACCGCGTCAGCAACCAGGGCGTGATCGACTACACCTTAGCAGAGATCCGTCGCCTGTTGATCAATTTCGTCTGGTCCTGGTCACGCTGGCGCCGACGACGCCAACACCAAGCCCGACACTGCCACTACCGACGACGCGGCTACCCACTCTGAGTGCCGTTGCAGTACTAAGCCTCGTCGGTGCGAGCGTCGAGTGGTTCGACTTTTTCCTCTTCGGCACGGCTGCGGCCCTGGTTTTCCCGCGGGCGTACTTTCCGGCCTCGGCCGACCCATTTCTGGCAACGCTGTCGTCGTTCGCGGTTCTCGGTGTGGGATTCCTGGCCCGACCTTTGGGCGGAATCATCTGGGGGCACCTCGGGGACCGCATGGGCCGGAAGGCCACATTCCTAGCGGCGCTGATGACGATGGCGACGGCCAGTGTGCTGATCGGCCTGCTGCCGACCTACGCCGCGACCGGAGTCACCGCACCAATCCTGCTCACCGTGCTCCGCTTCGCCCAGGGGCTCGCAATCGGCGGCCAGTGGGGCGCCGCGGTGTTGCTGGCTACCGAGTTCGCACCGAAGCATCGTCGAGGCTTTTACGGAAGTTTCGCCCAGGTCGGGGTGCCTGTCGGGGTGTTGTTGGGCGTCGTAGCGTTCTTCCTGCTGGGCACCAGCATGACGCCGACGGCGTTCACCAGCTGGGGCTGGCGGGTTCCGTTCTTGCTGAGTGCGGGGCTGGTCGGTGTCGCGATCTACGCGAGAAAGCGGCTGGATGACACGCCCGCCTTCCGAAAGTTACAACTTCTCGCGGCTGAGCTGCCCGCGCGGCGACGGTCCCCCGTGGTCGAGGTGATGCGCCGACACTGGGGCCGGGTGCTGCTGGCGGGTGGCGCTTTCATGGTCATCAATACGGCGTTCTACATCTATTCGACATTCCTGCTCACCTATGGCACCAAGACCGCGCACATCTCGCAGACGACGATGTTGATGGCCACTGCTCGGAGGTCGTGGACGTCGACGGTGAGGGCGTTGCGTCGCACTCGCTGTTCGGTGGCACCTACGACGCCAAGGCGAAGGTCACCCAGGGCACCCCGGTGATCACCGTGCTGCCCGGCAGCATCGAGG
>NZ_JAWLNX010000028.1:0-7550 GCF_035320975.1 Saccharopolyspora mangrovi
CGGCGGGCATCGCGCGGCGCTGCGGGGAGCGGGCGAACAGCAGCCAGGCCACGGCCGTGGCCACCACCGTGACGGCACCGGCGATCTCCAGCGCCGGGCCGGGACCGGCGAACTCCGACAGCCACCCCAGCAGCGGGCCGCCGATGGCGCCGGAGGCGGCGGTCACGATGCCCTTGGCGGCAAGGACGCGGCCGCGCATGTCCTCGTCGGTGTCGAGCTGGATGCGGGTGCTGGTGGCAGTGTCGAGCACGACCGCGCCGATGGCGATCGGCACCAGCAGCGCCGCGAAGCTCCACAAGGTGGGTGTGGCACCGCTGAAGAACTGCAGGACGCTGGTGCCCAGCGCGGTCCACAGCACCAGCCGCAGCGTCAGGTTCTTGCAGGCGGCGGCGAGGAACCCGCCGAGGACCGTGCCGACGGAGAAGATCACCGACAGCACGCCGTAGCCCTCTGGGCCGGCCGCGAGCGGGCCGCTGCTCATCGCCGCCATCGTGACCTGGTAGTTGCGGCCGAGGCAGGACAGCACGAAGCCGAGCAGGAACATCAGCACCAGCGGCCGGTGGCCGAGCACGTACCGGATGCCGGCCTTGACCCCGGTCCGCTCCGCCGTGCTCGTGGCCAGGTGGAACATCCCCTCCGGGCGCACCTTGGCGATCGCCACCAACACCGCGCCGAAGCTCACCGCGTTGATCGCGAACAGCAGCGGGATCCCGGTGACGGCCACCATCGCCCCGGCCAGCCCCATCCCGAGGATGCGACCTCCCGAACTCAGGATCGAGCCCAGGCCGAGGGCGTTGCTCAGGTCTTCGCGGGGCACCAGCTGCGAGCCGAACCGGCCGAGCGCCGGGCCGTCGAAGACCGTCACCACTCCGCCGAGCAGCGCGAGCGCGTACACGGCGGCCAGCGGCCCGTCGACCCACGCCAATCCGACCAGCACCAGGGCGAGCAGGCCGTGCAGGGACTGGGTGATCAGCAGCACGCGCTTGGTCGGCCACTTGTCGGCGACCGAGCCGGCCACCGAGCCGAGCAGCACGCCGGGCAGCAGCTGGAACAGCAGGGAGAGCCCGAGCAGGCCGGGCGAGCCGGTCTTGACGAGCACGAACCAGTTCAGCGCGAGGTTCTGCATCCAGGCGCCGGTGACGGAGACGAAATCGGCGACCGCCCAGCGGCGGTAGTTGGGATGTCGGAACGCGCGGAACATCGGCGCCACGGCTGAGCGCACGCGGAATTCCTTCCGGGGGGAGTCACGGGGCGATCTCCGCTGGTCGGGGGAACCGTCGCGGAAACCGTCACGACGGTGCCACCGGATTCGCCGAGATCGACACGTTTTGTGCCCGGGCTCTCAGGAATTGCGGTGCGATTTCTCGCGTTTTCCACGGAATGCAGAATGACTGACCACGAAGCGTCAACGACTGGCGTTCGGGACGGCCCTCGCGCGAATTCCGCTCCCGCGCCGGGTTTGACCAACTCCGCTGCTGCCAATCCTCCGGGTGCGAGCGGAAACATCCGTGACGAGGAGGATTCCATGGCCGGCGAACCCGACAGCCCGGTGAAGGACAAGAACTACAACCTCATCACCGTGTTGCAGTTGTCCTTGCACCACGCGTGGATGCTGGACCAGTACGTCAAGGATGCCGAGTCACAAGGCGATGACGAGCTCGCCAAGTGGCTGCACCGGATTCAGGACAACAACCTGAAGGCCGGTGAACAAGGCAAGCAAATGCTGCTGAAGCGACTGCAATACGAGAACGGCTGAGAGGAATCACGACCATGAACGGTGACCGGATCCGTCAACTGACCAAGCGAGTGCGCGAGGGGATCGCGCAGCACAACCCGGCGAAGCCGAAGAACGAGGCTTCGGCGAAGAGCGAACAGGGGCAGCATCGTCGTTCGAGCCGGGCGAACTCGCTGCTCGACACGGGTCCGCGCGTCCCCCCGCAGACAGGACCGCGCAAGAAGCGCTGATCGTGGCGCCCCGCAGGACGGGGCGCCACTTCTTCGCGATGGGGGCTCGATGCGGGTGCTGGTGACCGGCTGGGCGAGCTTCCTGCACGGCGAAGCCACCGCCGGAGATGTCGCGAGCCTGCAGCGGGTGGCCGCGCGGCTCGCCTCCGACGGGATCGACCACGACATCGTCCTCAGCCCCGGGTTCGCGCCCGGAGCAACCCACTTCGACGACGCCGACCCGGCGGATTACACGCACGTGCTCTTCTGCTGCGGTCCCGTGCACGGTGGGCAGCTGGAAGAGCTGCACCGCCGCTACTCGGGGTGCGCGCGGATCGCCGTCGGCGTCTCGGTCGTCGATCCCCGGTCCCGCGCCGCCAACGGCTTCCACCGCTTGTTGCCCCGGGACGGCCCGGGGTTGCGCGCCTCCCCGGACCTCGCCGCGGGCTTCGAGCACCGCCAGGTCCCGGTGACGGGTGTGGTGCTGGCCCCGGGACAACCCGAGTACGGCGAGGACTCCAGGCACGACGTCGCGCACGCGACCCTGCGGCGCTGGCTGGCCGGCCTGGACGCCGCGCGGGTCCCGCTGGACACCCGGCTGGCCGACGGCGAGTGGCACCTGTGCTCCACACCCGAGGCGTTCGCCTCGCTCATCGCGCGCACCGACGTGGTGGTCACCACCCGCCTGCACGGGCTCGTGTTCGCGCTGACCGAAGGGGTGCCCGCGCTGGCCGTGGACCCGGTCTCCGGCGGCGGCAAGGTGACCGCGCAAGCGCACGCGCAGGGCTGGCCCGCCGTGATCGCCGCCGACGACCTCTCCGAGGCTGAGCTGGACCGCTGGTGGCGGTGGTGCCGATCCGACGACGGTGCCCGCCGGGCCGCGGCGATCCGTGGCTCGGCGGGCACCAGTTCCGCGCTGCTGGACGCGCTGGCGCGCGAGCTGCACGCCGCAGCGCTGGATCAGTGACGTCCGGGCAGGAAGTCCTGCGCCTTGGCCTTCACGCCTTCCTTGACCACCGACCACGCCTCCGGGTCTCCCTTGAGCATCGCCGCGGCCATCGACTCCACCTGGCTCCAGTCGGCCTGCGGCGGGATCGGCGGCACCGACGGATCGGTGACGAACTCGACCAGGCACGGCTGCCTGCTCGCCAGCGCGTCCCGCCACGCGTCGGCGATGTTGCTCGGGTCCTCGACCCGGATGCCGCGAAAACCGACGCTGCGCGCGAAACCCGCGTAGTCGAAGTCCGGAAGCCGTTGCGAGGGCGTGAACTGCGGCGCACCACCCATCGCCCGCAGCTCCCAGGTCACCTGGTTGAGGTCGCGGTTGTTGAGCACGCCGACGACCAGGCGCGGATCCGACCACTCCTGCCAGTACTGGGCGATCGTGATCAGCTCGTTGATGCCGTTCATCTGCATGGCGCCGTCCCCGACCAGCGCGATCACCGGGCGGTCCGGGTGCGCGAACTTCGCGCCCGTGGCGTACGGCGCGCCGGGGCCCATCGTCGCCAGCGTGCCCGACAGCGAGCACCGCATGCCTCCGCGCACGCGCAGGTGGCGGGCGTACCAGTTGGCGGCCGAGCCGGAGTCGGCGGTGATGATGGCGTCATCGGGCAGTTGCGGGGACAGCTCGTGGAACACCCGTTCCGGGTTGACCGGGTCGGCCTCGACCCCGGCGCGGCGCTCCATCAGCTCCCACCAGTCGCGCACCCCGTTCTCGACCTTCTCGCGCCACGCGCGCTCGGTCTTGCGCCGCAGGCGCGGCAGCAGGGCCTGCAAGGTGGCCTTGGCGTCGCCGAGCAGGTTCACCTCGAACGGGTAGCGCATGCCGATCATCATCGGATCGATGTCGATCTGCACTGCCCGGGCCTGCTCGAACTCCGGGAGGTACTGGCTGTAGGGGAAGCTCGCGCCGATCATCAGCAGCGTGTCGCAGTCGCGCATCAGTTCCCACGAGGGCCTGGTGCCCAGCAGCCCCGAGGCACCGGTCACCCACGGCAGGTCGTCGGGCAGGACGTCCTTGCCCAGCAACGCCTTCGCCACCCCGGCGCCGAGCACCTCGGCCGCGGTGGTGACCTCCTGCGCGGCGCGTCGGGCGCCCTGGCCCACCATGATCGCCACGCGCTCACCGGAGTTGAGCACCTCCGCGGCGCGTTCCAGATCGGGTTCGGCCGGGATCGTCACCGCCTCGGAGATGCCCACGCTGGAGGGCACCATCTTGAAGTCGTGCGTCGGCGGCGAGTAGTCCTCCTCCTGCACGTCGCCCGGGATGATCAGCGCGGCGACGGTCCGCCGCGCGTGCGCGGTGCGCATCGCGCGGTCCAGGGCGTTGGGCAGCTGCTGGGGCGTGGAGACGACCTGCACGTACTCGGCCACGTCCTTGTACAGCGAGGACAGGTCGACCTCCTGCTGGTAGGAGCCGCCGAGGGAGGTGCTGGCCTGCTGGCCGACGATCGCCACCACGGGAACGTGGTCGAGCTTGGCGTCGTAGAGCCCGTTGAGCAGGTGGATCGCGCCGGGGCCACCGGTGGCCGCGCAGACGCCGACCTCGCCGGAGAACTTCGCGTAGCCCACGGCTTCAAAAGCGGCCAGCTCCTCGTGCCGCGCCTGGATGAAGCGCGGGTCGTCATCGGCGCGCTCCCACGCTGCGAGGATGCCGTTGATGCCGTCGCCCGGGTAGGCGAAGACGTGCTCCACTCCCCAGGTCCGCAGACGTCGCAGCAGGTAGTCGGCCACGGTTTCGGCCATGCCGCACACTCCGATCATCCGGTTGGGTGCCGTTCTCCCGGCGATCTACCCGGTTCGGCGCTCGTTCAACCGCCTCAGCCCGGATGCGTCTCGCCACCGACCGGGGCCAGCACCTCGCCGGTGTAGTAGCTGGACAGGCGGTCGGAGGCGAAGAACACGTAGGACGGAGCGATCTCGTCCGGATGTGCCATGCGTTGCATCGGCGTCTGCTCGCCGAAGCCCTCCACCTTGTCCTCGGTGAGCGTCGCCGGGATCAGCGGTGTCCACACCGGACCGGGCGCGACGCAGTTGACCCTGATCCCCTTGTCCGCCAAGGTTTGCGCGAACGACTGGGTGAGCACGTGCACGGCTCCCTTGCTGGCGGAGTAGTCCATCAGCGACTTGTTGCCGCGCAGGCCGTTGACCGACCCGGTGTTGATGATCGCGCTGCCTTCCGGCAGGTGCCGCATCGCGGCCTTGCACAGCCAGAAGACCGCGTAGACGTTGATCTCGAAGGTCCGGGTGAACTGCTCGGTGCTGATCGCCTCGATCTCGTCCTGCGGTGCCTGGGTCCCAGCGTGGTTGACCAGCACGTCGAGGCCGCCGAGCCGGGCGGCGGCGTCGTCGACGAGGCTGTTGCAGTAGTGCTCGTCAGCGACGTCGCCGCGGAACAGGTAGCAGTGCCTGCCCTGCGTGCGCACCAGCTCGGCGGTGCGCTCGGCGTCGGCGTCCTCGCTCGGGTCCAGGTAGGCGATCGCGACGTCGGCGCCCTCCTTGGCGAAGGCGATGCTCACCGCGCGACCGATGCCGGAATCACCGCCGACCACCAGGGCGCGCTTGCCCGCCAGGTGCCCGGCTCCGGCGTAATCGCGCATCTCGTCGCGCGGACGAGGCCGCATCGGCTCGGTCGTGCCGGGCGGTTGCTGTTGCTGAGCCGGTGCGCTGCGGGGCGGTTGGTCCATGACGTCCTCCACGTCGACACGTCGCCGTCGTCCGGTCGGATACCCGCTCCGCGGGTCGCCTCACACCACCCTTCGGTGCGTCAGGCCAGTTCCGGGTGCCCGAAGAACGTGGCGAAGCCGCTGGGCAGCTGGCTGAGCACGTGGTTGAGCTCGCCGCCGTCGATGCTCTCGGTGACCGTGGTGAGCACGGCGCTGACGTCCCAGCGGGCCGTCTCGGTGCTCGCGCCGTCCAGGCGGGCCGCGACCGCGCCGGCGAACTCGTCCGGCGACAGGTTCGGCATGGACCGCCCCTCGGAGCGCAGCGCGCCGGCCAGGTCGCCGGGCAGCTGCGCGGCGAGGTCCTCGGCTTCGTCCGCGGTGATGCGGGCGCCCAGCACGCCCAGCACGCGCTGCGTCACCTGCTCGGCACGTTCGGTCGACTCGTACTCGCCGAGGCGGCGCACGTTCGCGATGAACTCGTCGTACCGCATGACTCCTCCCTTTCGTGGTCGTGCGTGGTCGTCCTCAGGGTTTCCACCTGCGGCCAGGGCGAAAACAGCCGGATTAGGCGCAGACGATCTGGGTATGCGTGGTGTGTGATTGAGAGGCCGAAGAACGTGTTCCTGCTCGGACCCGACGAGCGCAACCTGGCGCTGATGCGCGAGCTGACCCACCTGGAGCCGTACCGCTTCCACCCGTTGCTGGACAAGGAGAAGCTGATGTACAGCGACACCGGGTTGGATCGGTTGCTGGAGCTCGCCCAGAACCAGCTCGACGACTTCTCCGGTCCGATCGACGCGATCGTCGGGTACTGGGACTTCCCGGTCAGCTCGATGGTGCCGATCCTGGCGACCCAGAACGGGCTGCCCGGACCGAGCCTGGAATCCGTGGTCAAGTGCGAGCACAAGTACTGGAGCAGGCTGGTGCAGCGCGAAGTCACCAACGCGCACCCCGGTTTCGCGATCATCGACCTCGACGATCCGGAAACGCCTCCGGGGCTCCGGTTTCCGATGTGGCTCAAGCCGGTCAAGTCCTACTCGTCGACGCTGGCGTTCAAGGTCGACGACGAGGAGCAGCTGCGCGCCGCCGCGACCGAGATCCGCGACGGCATGGGTCGAATCGGTGAGGCCTTCGACTTCCTGCTGTCGATGCTGGAACTGCCGCCGGCCGTGGCCGAGGCCGGGGGCATGGCCTGCCTGGCCGAGGAGGCGGTGCAGGGCGAGCAGATCACCGCTGAGGGCTACTGCTACGGCGGTGAGGCGCACGTGCACGGCATCATCGACTCGCACTGCTACCCGGAGACGTCCAGCTTCCTGCGGTACCAGTACCCCTCGCGGCTCCCCGAGGAGGTCCAGGAGCGGGTCGTGGCCATCAGCCGCGACGTGATGCAGCACGTCGGGTTGGACTCCTCGACGTTCAACATCGAGTTCTTCTGGGACACCGAGACCGACGCGCTCAACATCCTGGAGATCAACCCTCGGCTGTCCCAGTCGCACGCCCCGCTGTTCGAGCTGGTCGACGGCATGCCCAACCACCAGGCCATGGTGCAGCTCGCGGTCGGCGAGGAACCGACCATGCCGCGCCGGGAGGGCGAGCACCGCATCGCCGCCAAGTGGTTCCACCGCACGTTCCGCGACGCCCTGGTCAAGAGCACGCCCTCCGAGGAGGACCTCGGCCGAGTGCGCCAGGAGGTTCCCAGCGCCACGCTCGACGTCGTCGCCGAAGAGGGCAGGCAGCTCTCCGAGCTCCCGGCCCAGGACAGCTACAGCTACGAGCTCTTCGCGGTCTACCTCGGCGCCGACGACGAGTCCGAGCTCCGAGCCCAGTTCGACCGCTGCGTCGAACTCCTGCCCTTCGACCTCGACGAATGCTGACCAGCGCTCCGGGCGGGGGACCCCGCGGGGGTACCCGCCCGCCGCGCGGCGCGGCCGCATCCGCCGC
>NZ_JAWLNX010000028.1:7560-96187 GCF_035320975.1 Saccharopolyspora mangrovi
TGCCCCTCCTCTTTTGGTGACCTGCGGGGGGGGGGTTGCCCGCGGGGGTGGTCACCGCCCGGAGCGCTGAGCGGCCGATTCCGGCGCGGTCAGGAGTGGGGTTCGAGGAGGACCTTGATCGCGCCGTCCTGCTTGCGCTGGAAGATGTCGTAGCCGTGCGGGGCGTCCTCCAGCCGCATGCGGTGCGTGGTCAGGTCGCGGACGCCCAGCGGGTCGGATTCGTCGGCGACCAGCGGCATCAGCTCGGGGATCCAGCGCTTGACGTGGGCCTGCCCCATGGCGATCCGCACGCCCTTGTCGAAGAGCGTGAGCATCGGCATCGGGTCGGCCATGCCGCCGTAGACGCCGCTGAGCGAGATCGTGCCGCCGCGCCGCACGCAGTCGATGCACTGGTACAGCGCGGAAAGCCGGTCCACGCCTGCGGTGGACATCAGAGGTTCGGAGATCGCTTCGGGCAGCGCGCTGGCGACCTTCTGCCCCAGCTCGGCCACCGGAGAGCCGTGGGCCTCCATGCCCACCGCGTCGATCACCGAGTCGGCGCCGCGCCCGTCGGTGAGGTCGCGCACCACCTCGGTGACGTCGTCGTGCGCGCTGGCGTCGACGGTGCGGACGCCGTTCCGGGAGGCCATGTCCAACCGCTCGGGCACGAGGTCGACGCCGATCGGGTGGAAGCCGCGGTGCTGGGCGATGCGCGCGGCCATCTGCCCGATCGGGCCGAGCCCGAACACCGCCACGCTGCCGCCCCTGGGCACGTCGGCGTACTCGACGGCCTGCCAGGCGGTGGGCAGCACGTCGGAGAGGTACACGAACCGCTCGTCCGGCGGCCCCTCCGGCACCTTGACCGGCCCGAAGTGGGCCTGCGGCACCCGCAGGTACTCGGCCTGACCGCCCGGGACGCTGCCGTAGAGCTTGGTGTAGCCGAACAGCGCCGCGCCGCTGCCCTGGTCGCGGACCTGCGTGGTCTCGCACTGGGCGTGCAGGCCGCGCTCGCACATCCAGCAGTGGCCGCAGGCGATGTTGAACGGGATCACGACGCGGTCGCCGGGCGCGATGTGCGACACCGAGGAGCCGGTCTCCTCGACCACGCCCATCGCCTCGTGCCCGAGCACGTCACCGGTGTCGAGGAACGGCGCCAGCACCTCGTAGAGGTGCAGGTCGGAACCGCAGATCCCGCTGCTGGTGACGCGGATGATCGCGTCGGTGTCGGATTCCAGTTTCGGGTCGGGCACGTCCTCCACTCGGACGTCCCGCGGACCGTGCCAGGTCAGTGCC
Organism: Saccharopolyspora mangrovi; assembly: GCF_035320975.1. Taxonomy (NCBI): domain Bacteria; kingdom Bacillati; phylum Actinomycetota; class Actinomycetes; order Pseudonocardiales; family Pseudonocardiaceae; genus Saccharopolyspora; species Saccharopolyspora mangrovi. The sequence continues at coordinate 8,833 of NZ_JAWLNX010000028.1, forward strand.
CTCACCAGCGACCTCCTCGGCGGATCGTCGTCACCCGACGGCATTGCCCCGCAGTGGAGGGGTCAAACCTGCCTCGTCTCGCGCTGCTCGCGGCGACGCCGGGCGCGGCGCTCCCGCTCGCGCTTGCTGTAGGTGGCCCGCCGCCGCGGACTCGGTCTCCAGGCTCGAGCCCAGCGCCCCGGCGACCGTGCCCATCGAGCTGGCCAGCCGGGACAGCGCCAGGTGGTCCAGCGGCCCGGCGCGATGGCCCAGCTGACCGCTGAGGAACTCGGGGCTGATGACCGTCGCCGATCCCAGCGCGGTCACCGCGAACAGCAGCGCGTACATGCAGCTCACACCGATGGTCACGGTCAACAGCGTCGCGGCGTTGTACATCCGGGTCTTGTGCCGGGTCGCCGCCGGGGCTCTCCCACAAGCCGTTGTGCACGATCAGCCAGCCGACCATCGCGGTCACGGCGAAGAAGTTGATCAGGATCAGCCGCGTGGCGGTGAGGCTGTCGGCCAGGCTCCAGATGCTGGGGAAGAACACGCCGAAGGCCGCCGTACCGGCACCGGCCGCGACCGCGCGCGACAGCCCCGGCACCAGCCACCACGGCCGGTTGTCGCGCACCATCCCGAACAGCAGGCGCATCTTGCCGAGCAGTCCCGGCAGCACCAGGTTCGAGTCGACGTTCTCCTCGCTGGACGGGATCTGCCGGACGCGGACACCGAACACGCCCCAGCTGCCCGCGTGGTACCCGTCGTCCTCGCGACTCGTCTTGAGCCCCAACGTCTCCCGCGCGAGCAGGCCGACCAGGTGCACCGCCACCCGGCGGGCGTAGGGCAGCAGCCGGATCCAGCCGATCGCCGGCACCGACGCCAGCGCCGCCCCGCTGTCGGTGTCGGCGTCGGCGACCACCGCGCCCGCCGGGTCCACTCGCGGGAGGTCGGTCAGGCAGGTCAGCAGGTCCCAGTGCTCGCTGCGCCCCTTCTCCGCGGCCTTCTCGGCCATGTCGATGGTGCCGTCGTCGCCCAGCGGGAGCTCTTCCGAGCTCGTCCGCACGCGCCAGTCGACGTCCTCGGCGACTCGGGAGCGCAGCTCGTCCGGCATCTCCTGGGCGAGCCGTTCGGCGATCTCGGTGGGCACTCCGGGGTCGGCGACGATGCCGACCGCGATCCGCCCGAATTCCTGGGAGCTCGTCTCACCTGCGGACACGACCGTGACCTTTCCAGTTCGAGGCGCGGTGAAACTCGGGCGTTTGCGGTGCCGCGTGCGGGGAAGCCCGAGGGGGAGGTCTCGCAGAGCACGGGAGGTGGGCATGAGTGCGTCCGGAGACGACCGGCGAGTCGCGATCGTCGGTGCGACGGGCAACCTCGGGACCAGCGTCGTGGCAGCGCTGCGCGAGGACCCGGACGTCGAGATCACCGCGCTGTCCCGGAGGGAGCCGTCCGCGCTCGGCGCGGACGTCGACTGGTCGAGCACCGACATCTGCCAGGACGACCTGGTGGGCCGGTTCGCCTCCACCGACACCGTCGTCAACCTGGCCTGGCTGTTCCAGCCCACGCACGATCCGGTGACGACCTGGCGCAACAACGTGCTCGGTTCGATCCGCGTCTTCGAGGCCGCAGCCGCGGCCGGGGTGCGCAAGCTGGTGCACGCCTCGTCGATCGCCGCCTACTCCCCCGGGCGCGGACGCCAGCCGGTCAACGAGTCCTGGCCGACGCACGGCTGGCCGAACGCCGCCTACAGCCGGGAGAAGGTCTACCTGGAGCGCTACCTGGACTCCTTCGAGCGGCGGTACCCCGACATCGAGGTCGTCCGGATGCGCACCGCGTTCTGCTTCAAACCCGAGTCCGCGGAGGAGCAGCGGCGCCTGTTCATCGGGCCGTTCCTGCCGAACCGGCTGGCCCGCCCCGAGCTGCTGCCCGCGTTCCCGCTGCCCGCCGGACTGCGCTTCCAAGCCGTGCACAGCGACGACGTGGGCCAGGCCTACCGGCTCGCGGTGCGCTCGGAGGTCGCCGGCGCGTTCAACGTCGCCGCCGACCCGGTCATCGACGCCTCGGAGCTCGCCGAACTCCTCGACGCCCGGCCGATCCCGGTCCCGCCGTGGCTGGTGCGCGGCGCGCTGTCGGCGGCGTGGCACCTGCACCTGGTGCCCGCGTCGCCGGGGTTGTTCGAGACGTTCATGCGGCTGCCGGTCATGGACACCAGCAGGGCGCGCACCGAGCTCGGCTGGACCCCGGTGCACGACTCCACCTCGGCGGTCGCGGGCTTCCTGCGCGGCCTGCGCTCGGCCACCGGCGACGACACGCCACCGCTGCGCTCGCCGATCCCGGGCGGCAGGGTGCAGGAGCTGCGCACCGGCGTCGGCCAGCGGCCCTGATTCACGCTGCCCGCACGGCTTTCCGCGCGGCGTCGAGCACCTGCTCGGTGGTCAGGGCCAGCAGGCCCGGGTCCGGTTCGGAGGCGAAGGTGTCACCGCTGCGGCCGTGCCAGAGCGCGATGTGCCGGTCGTCCGCGGGCGGGCCCCAGTAGCGGGGTGCGACCGGCCCGAACAGCACCACCGACGGCGTGCGGAACGCGCTGGCCAGGTGGGCGATTCCGGTGTCGCCACAGATCAGCAGGCGGGCGTGGGCGACCAGGGCCGCCAGCTCGCGCAACCCGGTGCGCCCGGCCAGCACCGCCTCCGGCGCGAGATCGGCGAGCTCGGCCACTCGCGAGGCGCGTGCGCGCTCGGCGCCGGAACCGGTGAGCACCACGTCGGAACCGGCGTCCGCGGCCCAGCGCGCCACGTCGGCGTAGCGGTCCACCGGCCACAACCGGGCGCCGTGACTGGCACCCGGGTGCACGATCACGGTCCCCGGGCGGGGAACCTCCAGCGGCGTCGGCAGCAGCAGGTCGTCCGGATCGGCGTCGATGTCGTGGTGCCGCAGCAGCCGGCACCAGCGCTGCCGCTCGTGCTGCTCGGCCTCCCAAACCGGCCCGGCCAGCGGCGGCGCCGCCGGGTGCCGGTGGGACAGGATCCGGCGGGCCCCCGTCGAGCACACCGCGCGCACCGACTCCGGCCCGCTGCCGTGCAGGTTCACCGCGACGTCCGGTTCACCCCGCTGCCAGCGGAATTCCGCCAGCCCGGGCGCGGGTACCAGCTCGTCCACCTCGGGCAGCAGGTCCAGCAGCGCGCCCAGCGGTTCCGGCGCGGCCAGCAGCACCTGGTGCTGCGGGTGGGCGCGCCGCAACCCGCGCAGCGCCGGGACGGCGGTGAGCAGATCGCCCAGCCCGAGGGCGCGCAGCACGAGAAGCGTGGTGATCACCGGGTTTCCGGTGCCTCCTCAGCGGTCAGCGCGTCGAACTCGCCGCACAGCGCGTGGATCAGCGCCAGGTGGATCTCCTGCACCGTGGCCACGCCGGGAGCCTCGACGGCCACCGCGTCGTCGCAGACGGCGGCGAGGTCGTTCGGGACGGGTCCGGTCAACGCCCAGGTCAGCAAGCCCAGCTCCCGCGCGGTCTTGGCGGCGGCGAGCACGTTCTGGCTGCGCCCGCTGGTCGACAACGCGACCAGCACGTCACCGGGACGCCCGTGCGCGCGCACGGCGCGGGCGAAGACCTCCTGCTCGCCGTAGTCGTTGAGCGTCGCGGTGAACGCCGAGGTGTCGGCGTGCAGCGCGATCGCCGAGTACGGCCTGCGGTCTCGCAGGAATCGCCCGGTCAGCTCGCCCGACAGGTGCTGGGCTTCCGCGGCGCTGCCACCGTTTCCGCAGGTCAGCAGGCGTGCTCCGGCGCTGAGCCGGTCCGCGAGCGTGCCCGCCCAGCCGCGCAGCTTCGGCGCGGCGGAGCTGGTGTGCCACGCGGCGGCGCCCAGGTCTTGGAAGTGCTGTTCGATCACGGTGCTCCCCCTCCCGGCGCGGCGGCCACCGCGGCCCTCCTGGACTGCGCCGAACGCACCTGGTGGTAGATGTCCTCGGCTTCGCCGACGAGCCGGTCCCACCCGTAGCGGGCCCGAACTCGTTGCGCGCCTGCGGTTCCGAGTTCGGCGCGCAGGCCCGGCCGGTCCAGCAGCTCGCGCACGGCCCGTGCGGTCGCGGCCGGGTCGTGCGGTGGCACGTGCAGCCCCGTCCGGCGGTCCACGACGGTGTCGAGGTGCCCGCCGACCGCGCTGACCACGACCGGCACACCGCAGGCCATCGCCTCCAGCGGCACGGTGCCGAACGGCTCGTACCAGGGGACGCTGGCGACCACGTCGACCGACCGGTGGAGATCCGGGGCGTCGTCGTGCGGGACCTGCCCCAGGAACTCGGTTCGGTCGGCGACGCCGGCCTGCCGGGCCACCGCCTGCAGCCGGTTGACCTCCGGGTCGTCGGCCCACTCCGCCTCCCGCGGCCCGCCCGCGATGAGCAGCCGGGCGTCGGGGAGGTCGCGCATCGCGCGGATCACCACGTCCACGCCCTTGCGCTCGACCAGCCTGCCGATGCTGAGGATCCGGGCGGGCCCGCGCTTCGGCTGGCGCGGTGCGGCCGGGCAGAACCGGTCGACGTCGATGCCGCAGGGCAGGATCGCGGTGCGCTCCGGCGGCACGCCCATCTCGGCGAGCTCGCCGACTTCGTCGGTGCAGGTGGCGATCACGCGGTCGGCGCCGCGGGCGACCTGGGCCTCCAGCTCGATCCGCTGCGGCGGGCTGGTGTCCTTGGCGCCCTGCTCGCGCCGCTTGACCCGGCCCAGCGCGTGGAAGGTCTGCAGCAGGGGCACGTCCAGACCAGCGGCGCCGCGCTGGGCGGCGAGACCGCTCATCCAGAAGTGCGCATGCACCAGGTCCGGTGGCGCGCTCGCCCAGGTCTCGGCGAGCTGCGCGGCGAAGGCGTCCATGTGGGGCAGCAGTTCGTCCTTGGGCATCGGTTCGGGCGGCCCGGCCGCCACGTGCCGGACGGTGAACCCCTCGTCGGTGCGCACCCGCTCGGATTGCGTCGGCGAGTCGCGGCGGGTGTGCACGACGACGTCGTGCCCGCGCCGGGCCAGCCCGGTCGCCAGTTCCGCCACCTGCACGTTCTGGCCTCCCGCATCGGCTCCGCCGAGTGCCGCCAGCGGGCTGGCGTGCTCGGAAACCATGTCGATCCTCATCGCGGCACCTCCTGCCGGACGGGGCGCCGCGTCGCCGCGCGCACCCGGCCGTCCCGCAGCACGCGGGAGACAGCGGCCTCGAGGGTCGGCGCGACCTCGGCTTCGACGAGCGCCCTGGTCGTCTCCTCGGTCCTGGTCCGCTCGGTGGGCACCAGGATCGCCCTGGCACCGGCGTGGTGGGCCGCCGCGACGTCGGCGCCGGTGTCACCGATGACCACGCAGGCCCGCGGCGGCACCCGCAACCGGGCCGCGGCTCGTTCGATCAGCCCGGATTTCGGTTTGCGGCAAGCGCATCCGGCGCTGTCGTCGTGCGGGCACCACTGCCAGGTGTCGATCGGTCCCAGCTCGCGCTGCACCGCGGCGTTGACGGCGACGACGTCCTCGTCGCGCAGCAGACCGCGCGCCACGCCGGACTGGTTGCTCACCACGCCGATCGGGATGCCGGCGACCCGCAGTCGATCCAACGCTTCCCGCGCCCCGCGGACCGGGCGAACCCGGGCGGGATCGCCGTTGTAGGGCACGTCGTGGATGAGCGTGTCGTCCCGGTCGAACAGCACCGCGGCGGGCGTGCGCGGCCTGCTCGTGCGCGCCTCCAGCTCGCCGCGGAACCGGTGCAGGCAGGCGGCGGGCGGGATCAGCGCGCTGGTGACGAGCATCCGCGCCACCTCGGCGGGCGTGCCCGGTCCCGGGATGATGCGCCGGGCGGTGAACTCGGCGGTCAGTCCCAGCCAGACCGCCGCGCCCCGAGCGGCGGCGCGGCGCGCGCCCAGCGCCCAGGCGAGGAGCGCGGTGCCTCCGGCCGCCGTGGTGGCCAGGTGGCGCCGGATCCGGCCGGGCCCTTCGCCGATCATCCTGCGCCAGTGCTCGCCGTACTTGCGGCGCATGATGGCGTTGTCGGCGTTGCCGCGCTGAGCGCGGACGCTGGCGAGGAAACCCGCCGGGCGCGCGGGATGGCTGGTCACGCGGGCGCCGTGGACCAGCCGCCACCCGACGGCCCGCACCCGCAGCGCGAGATCGGCGTCCTCGCGGAACGCGCGGCGGAACTCCTCGTCGAAACCCCCGCAGGCGGAGAGCGCTTCGCGCCGGTAGGCCATGTCGGCGGTGATCCACAGCGCGTCGGCGAGCGCGGCGGTGTCGCGTTCGGCGTCGGTGGGGCGGCGCTCGCTCGGCAGCGGGACGACGATGTCGCCCTGGCAGGCACCCACGTCCGGGCCGACGTCGAGATCGTCCTCGATCTGCTCGCGCCACTCGGCCGCGGGCACGACGTCGTCGTCCAGGAACACCACCCACTCGGTTCCCGCTTCCCGCCAACCGATGTTGCGCGCCGCCGCGGGCCCGCGCCCACCGGAGCGCACGACGCGGATCGGCAGCTGGCCGCGCGGCAGCGGCAGCGGGGCGTCCGCTTCGGGCCGGTCGTCGATGAGCACGACCTCGCGGGGACCGGGACCGCGCCCGGTGTCGAGCGCCGCCAGCGTCCCGGAGAGGCTCTCGCGGCCCGTGGTCGGGATGACCACGGTGTAGTCACCGTGCTGCGCGGTCATGCGCGCTCACCCCTGCGGCGGACCACGAAGGGGCCGAGCACCAGCAGGTCGATCGGTGACGCCCCGAAGCACTCCAGGGCGTCGGCCGGGCTGTCGACCATCGGCCGGCCGGCGGTGTTGAAGCTGGTGTTGATCAGCGCCGGGATGCCGGTGCGCGCGGCGAAGGTGTCGAGCAGCCCGGCCACCAGCGGTTCGCGGTCCCGGTCGACGGTCTGCGGACGGGCGGTGCCGTCGACGTGCACGGCCGCCGGGATCCGGTCCCGCCACTCGGGCCGCACGTCGTGCACGAACAGCATGTACGGACTGCGCTCGGGGCCGCGGTCGAACAGCTCGGCGGCGCGCTCGGCCAGCACCATCGGCGCGACCGGCCGGAACTGCTCGCGGCCCTTGATGTCGTTGAGGCGTTCGACGTTGTCGGCGTTGCCGGGGTGGGCGAGCAGCGAGCGGTGACCCAACGCGCGCGGGCCGAACTCGCTGCGCCCTTGGAACCAGCCCACCGACTCGTCGCGCGCCAGCGCCTCGGCAGCGACCTCGGCGACGTCGTCCGGGCGTTCGTAGGCGAGGTCGGCCGTGCGCAAGGCGTTCTCGATCTCCTCATCGCTCCACCCGCGGCCCAGGTCGGCGCCGGGCATCGGCGCGACCGGCTCGTCGTGCCGCGCCGCGAGCTCCAAGGCCGCGCCCAGCGCGGTGCCGGAGTCGCCCGCCGCCGGCTGCACCCACACCTCCTCGAACGGGCCTTCGCGGGCGATCCGGGTGTTGGCCACGCAGTTCAGCGCCACCCCGCCGGCCATCGCCAGTCGGGTTTCGCCGGTGTTCTCGTGCAGCCACCGCGCGAGGTCGAGCAGCACTTCCTCGAGCCGGGCCTGCACGCTCGCGGCGAGCTGAGCGTGCTTGTCCCCCAACGGTTCCCGTCCCGAGCGGCGCGGCGCCCAGCGCTCCCAGTCGATCCGGTCGATCTCGTAGTGGCCGTCGCCGGTGCTGCGGATCAGCTCGCGGAAGTCCGCCAGGAACGCGGGCTCGGCGTAGGAGGCCAGGGCCATGACCTTGTACTCGTCGCTGGAGCGGCGGAAGCCGAGGTGCTCGGTCAGCTCCTCGTACATCAGCCCGAGCGAGTGCGGCAACCGCTGCTCCGCCAGCGTGGTCAGCCCGCCACCGGAGTAGCGCCCGGCCAGGCCCGAGGTGCTCTCGCCGCGGCCGTCCGCGGTGAGCACCGCGCAGTCGTCGAACGGCGCGGCGAGCGCGGCGGAGGCTGCGTGCGCGACGTGGTGCGGCACGCACACCACCGAGTCGGGGTCCATCCCGGGCAGCGCGGTGGCCAGGAAGTGCGGCGCCCGCTCGGCGAAGGTCGTGCGCAGCCACTCCCAGCCCGGGTCGAGCCCGCCCAGCATCTCGTCCACCAGCGCCGGGTCGTAGGAGCAGGCGACGGCGTCCAGTTCGGACGCCTCGATCCCACCCTGGCGCAGGCACCACGCCGCGGCCTGCTCGGGCTGTTCCCACGCTGCGAACGGGACCGGTGTCTTGCCGTGCTTGCGGCGGGAGAAGCGTTCCTCCTCCGCGGCGGCCACGGTGCGGCCATCGACCACGAGGGCGGCCGCCGGGTCGTGGAAAACGGCGTTGATCCCGAGGATTCGCACGGTCGTCCTCCCGTCGTGGGCGAGCGCAGGCCTTCCTGTCCTATACCGCTACCCTGTGCAGCGGCTCGTAAACACCGGGCCAGGACATTCGCTTTGACGCGCAAGGAAAATCGTCAACCAGCCGCCGCGGTGGCGGGCCGCGCGGCGAACCAGTCGATCGTGCGGCGCAGTCCCTCCGCGACGTCGACCTGCGGCCGCCAGCCGAGCCGCTGCGCGGCGACGGTGATGTCCGGGCAACGGCGGGTCGGTTCGTCGGCGACGGCGGCGAGGTGGGTGATCGGCGAGGACGATCCGGTCAGCGACCGCACGAGCTCGGCGATCTCCAGCACGGTCATCTCGTCGGGTCTGCCGATGTTGACCGGCTCGGTGCGGTCACCGGCGGCCACGGCGAGCAGGCCGCGCACGGTGTCGTCCACATAGCACAGTGAACGCGTCTGGCTCCCATCGCCGTTGACGGTGATGGGCTCGCCGGCCAGCGCCTGGGAGACGAAGGTGGAGATCAGGCGCCCGTCGGTGGGGCGCATGCCCGGGCCGTAGCTGTTGAACACCCGGACGATGCGCGTGTCGACGCGCCGGTGCGCGCGGTAGCAGGAGGTCAGCGCTTCGGCGTAGCGCTTGGCCTCGTCGTAGACGGCGCGCGGTCCGACCGGGTTGACGTTGCCCCAGTAGTCCTCGCGCTGCGGGTGCTGCAGCGGATCGCCGTAGACCTCGCTGGTGGAGGCCAGCAGGAAGCGCGCCCCGGCGCGCTCGGCGAGATCCAGCGCGTGCGCGGTGCCGTGGCTGCCGGCGCGCATGGTCTCGACCGGCATCCGCAGGTAGTCCACCGGCGAGGCGGGCGAGGCCAGGTGCACCACGAGATCGACGTTCTCGGCGTGGACGGGTTCGCGGGCGATGTCGTGTTCGACCAGCTCGAACCTCGGGTCCGACCGCAACTCCCGGACGTTGTCGGTCCCGCTGGTGCTGAAGTTGTCGAGGCAGTGCACCGCGGTGCCGCGACGCAGCAGCTCCGCGCACATCGGCGCGCCGAGGAACCCGGCGCCGCCGGTCACCACGGCCCGGTCGAACGCCCACGCCACCACGACCCCTCCCCTGCTCTCGTCGGACGCCCCGCAGGCTTCCCTCGCCGGCGCGGTCGGCAAACGTTCCGGGCTTCGAGGAGTAGAGATCGACGCCCGCGGGTAGCCGGGAGGGGACGGTACGCCGGAGGAAAGGACGAACCTCATGATCATGCTGGGAATCGTGCTCCTCGTCGTCGGCTATCTCACCGGCGTCCAGATCATCTGGATCCTCGGCATCGTCGCCGTGGTGCTCGGGGCGGTGTTCGCCATCGCCGGTTCCACCGGCCACGCCATCGGCGGACGCGCCCACTGGTTCTGACAGCCGTCTGAAGGGCGGCCGCGGAAAACCCTCCGCGGCCGCCCTTTTTCCGATCCACGGGCGCGAACACGGGCTGAAACCGGGCATCTGCACCGGGTGGCTAGCCCGTGCCGCGCCAGTGGAGGGTTTCGAGGGCCGCGGCCACGGCGAGGGCGTTCTCGGCGAGGGGGCGCGGGAGGAGTTCGTCGGCTCGGGCGAGGCGGCGGACCACCGTGTTGCGGTGGGTGTAGAGGCGTTCGGCGGTGCGGGTGGTGCTGCCCAGCTCGCGCACGTAGGTGAGGGCCGTGGCGCGCGTGTCGGCGTCGGCGTGCTCGAGCTCGCCGAGGGTGTCGGCGAGGAACTCCTCGGTCTGGGTGGGCTCGCTGGTCAGCAGCGACACCAGCTGCACGTCCTGGTAGCGGGCGACCTGCTGCGGCGAGGTGAGGCGGGCGACCATGCGCTGCGTGGTCGCGGCGTCGAGGTGGCTGCGGCGGAAGCCCTCCACGTCGGTGCCGGGCCTGCCGACGGCGACCCGCACGTCGGGGTGCTCGGCCAGCCGCGCGGCGAGCTCGTCGACGGGCGGCGCGGTGGCCACGGGCAGCCAGACCCACGTGGCGGCGGCGCTGGCGATGACGGTGAGCCGGTGATCGGCCCCGGCCGCGCGCATGACCTCCTCCGCGGCGGCTTCGACCTGCTCGGACCCTGCCGCGCCGCTCCAGACGATGGCGGCGGTGTGCGGCCCGGAGAGCCGGTAGCCGAGCTGGCTCTCGGCACGAGCCCGCCCGATCGGCGCGCCTTCCAGCAGCAACGTCACGGCGGCGCGGCGTTCGGCGTGCGCACCGCGGGTGAGCTCGTCGCGCTCGTGCTGCATGCGCTCGCTGACCGCGGCGACGGTGTCGTCGATGAACGTCGCGATGGACAGGGCCGACACGTCGAGGAGTTCGCGCAGCTCACCGGGGTCGTCGGTGAGTCCGAAGACGATCTCGATCCAGCGCCGCCAGGCGACGTTCTGCGCGGTCCGGTAGGAGTCCAGCGCGGTCTCGTCCAGGCCTCGCCGCACCAGGTCGCGGGAGGCTTCGAGCAGCTCGGAGCCGGTGTTGGCGGGCACCCGGCGCCCGGGGTCCTGGACGTTGGCGGCCGCCCAGTGCAGCAGGTTGGCCAGGTTGGCCCGGCGGGTGGCGGCGGCCAGCGCCGGGTCCTCGGCGACCAGCCGCACCCGGGCCCCGCCGAGCGCGGCGGCGTGCAGCTCCTCGATCCACTCGGCCTGCGGGCTGAGGGCGATCTCGGCTCCCCGCCGGAACAGCTCCCGCACGCGCGGGGACACCCTCGGCCACTCGGACGCAGCGTTGTGCACCATCACCGCATGATCCTGGTGCATGTCGCTGTGGCGCAAGTCGGCCGGTGACCGGCATGCTCCTCTACGAACCAGCAGTCCGTCCGCGGGGAGCAGCCCAGTGAGCACCACCGAAACCCCGGTCGAGCACCTCGACGTCCTCGTCGTGGGAGCAGGCATCTCCGGTATCGGCGCAGGCCGCTACCTCAAGACCTCGCACCCCGCGAAGACCTTCGCGATCCTGGAGGCGCGCGGCGCCTCGGGCGGTACGTGGGACCTGTTCCGCTACCCCGGCATCCGCTCGGACTCCGATCTGCACACCTTCGGCTACGAGTTCAAGCCGTGGCGGGACGAGGAGTCGATCGCCTCGGCGCCGCGGATCCTGAAGTACCTGCGCGAGACCATCTCCGAGAACGCCCTGGAACCCCACATCCGCTTCCACCACCAGGTGGTCGCCGCGGAGTGGTCGACCGAGCAGGCGCGCTGGCTGGTCGACATCGCCCATCCCGAGACCGGTGAGCGCCACCGGCTCAGCGCGGGCTGGATCTTCAGCGCGGGCGGCTACTACCGCTACGACGAGGGCCACACCCCGCACTTCGAGGGCCGCGAGCGCTTCACGGGCCCGATCGTCCACCCGCAGCACTGGCCGGAGGACCTGGACCACTCGGGCAAGAAGGTGCTGGTGATCGGCAGCGGCGCGACGGCGGTGACGCTGGTGCCGGCGATGGCGGGCACGGCCTCGCACGTGACGATGCTGCAGCGCACGCCGACCTACATCATGCCGGTGCCGAAGAAGGACGCGGTCGCCAACATCGCGGGCCGGCTGTTCGGCCCGGAGCGCGGTTATGCGATCGCCCGGCGCAAGAACATCCTGCAGCAGCGGCTGATCTGGAGCTTCTGCCAGCGGTTCCCGAAGGCGGCGCGCAAGCTGATCCGCTTCATCAACGCCAAGGCGCTGCCCGAGGGCTATCCGGTCGACACGCACTTCAACCCGCCCTACGACCCGTGGGACCAGCGGTTGTGCGCAGTGCCCGACGGCGACCTGTTCCGGGTGATCCGGCAGGGCCAGGCCTCGGTGGTCACCGACCAGATCGAGACCTTCACCGAGCGGGGCGTGCAGCTGCGCTCCGGCGCGGAGCTGGAGGCGGACGTCATCATCACCGCCACCGGCCTGAACGTGCAGCCCTTCGGCGGCGTCCCGCTGGTGGTCGACGGTGAGCGGGTGAACCTGCCGGACACGATCGCCTACAAGGGCATGATGCTCTCGGGCGTGCCGAACTTCGCCTTCGCGATCGGCTACACGAACTCGTCGTGGACGCTGAAGATCGGGTTGCTGTGCGAGCACTTCTGCCGCCTGCTGTCCCACATGGACCACTACGGGCTCGACATCTGCCGCCCGGTGCCCAGCGATCCGGCGATGCCCAAGCGCCCGTTCCTGGACTTCGGCGCCGGCTACATCCAGCGCGCGGTGGACCAGCTGCCCAAGCAGGGCGACCGGATGCCGTGGCTGACCTCGCTGAGCTACCACTCGGACGTCAAGCTGCTGCGCTCCGACAGCGTCACCGACCCCGAGCTGCGCTTCTCCCGCGCCGAGGTGCGAGCGGCGGTGGCCAGGTGAGCGAGGACCGCTTCGTCGACCTGCCCGCCGGCCCGCGGATCTGCTACCGCCTCGACGGCCCGGCGGACGGGACTCCGCTGGTGCTCATCGCCGGCCTGGGCCTGGACCTCACGTCGTGGCCGCAGCGGCTGGTCGACGGGTTCACCGAGCGCGGGTTCCGCGTGGTGCGCTTGGACAACCGCGACGCGGGCCGCTCCTCGCGCATCGACGCTCCCCCGCCGGGCCGGTTGCGGCAGCTGTTCGCCCGGCCGAGGCCGGACGCCTACGACCTGGGCGACATGGCCGCCGACACCGTCGGCCTGCTCGACCACCTGGGCCTCGAGCGGGTGGAGCTGGTGGGGATGTCGATGGGCGGCATGATCGCCCAGATCGTCGCCGCCCGGCACCCCGACCGGGTCGGCTCGCTGACCTCCATCTTCTCCACCACGGGTGCCCGCGCGGTCGGCCAGCCGGCGCGGTCGACGCTGGTGCGGATGGCCAAGGGCCCGACGCGCACCGTCGAGGAGTCGGTGGAGCGGCACCTGTGGATGCTGCGGCACATCGGCTCGGCGTCGTTCCCGCCGGACGACGACCTGGAGCGCGCCTGGGCGGCCGGGCTGTGGGAGCGCGGCGGCGGTACCAGCGCCAAGGAGGGCCGTCCGCGCCAGATCGGCGCGATCCACGCCAGCGGTGACCGCACGGCGGAGCTGCGGCGGATCACCCTTCCGACGCTGGTGATCCACGGCGACACCGACCGCATGGTGCACGTCAGCGGCGGCCGCGCCACGGCCGCGGCGATCCCGGGCGCCCGCTACGTCGAGATCGACGGCATGGGCCACCACATCGCGCCCGGCCTGATCGACCGGCTGGTGGCGACGACCACCGACCACATCCGCACCCCGGTGGAGGAGAAGGCCTGATGAGCGAGGTTCGAGGCAAGGTCGCCGTCGTCACCGGCGCGGGTTCGGGCATCGGGCGCGAGATCGCCTTCGAGCTGGCGCGCAGGGGTGCGCGGCTGGCGGTCTCCGACGTCGACGAGCTCGGCCTGGCCGACACGGTGGACCGGCTCCACGCGCTGGGCGCGCAGGTGCACTCGGCCGGACTGGACGTCAGCGACCGGCAGGCCGTGGAGGCCTACGCGGCGTCGGTCGCCGCCCATTTCGGCGTGGTGCACCAGGTCTACAACAACGCGGGCATCGCCGCGGGTGGTGCGGTCGCCGACAACGACTGGGAGACCTACGAGCGGGTGCTCGGGGTCAACCTGTTCGGCGTGATCCACGGCAGCAAGGCGTTCCTGCCGCACCTGATCGCCTCCGGTGACGGTCACCTGGTGAACGTCTCCAGTCTCAACGGCATCATGGGCCAGCCGCGCAGCACCGCCTACTGCGCCAGCAAGTTCGGGGTGCGCGGGTTCACCGAGAGCTTGCGCGGCGAGATGCTGCTGGCCGGGCACCCGGTGAAGGTGACGGTGGTGCACCCCGGTGGGGTGCGCACCAACATCGCCTCGGCCGGTCTGGCGGACGCGCGGCGACGCGGTGAGGTGACTCCCGAGGACGAGGCGCGGGTGCGCACCTACAACGAGAAGCTGCTGAAGATGCCGCCGCTGCAGGCCGCGCGCATCGTCGTCGACGGTGTCGAGGCCGGTAAGGAGCGGGTGCTGGTCGGCAACGACGCGAAGCTGGTGGACCTGATGGTCAGACTGCTGCCGCGGATCTACCCGGCGTTGGCGGCGAAGTTCGAACGGCGCCGCTTCCCGCAGCTGTGAGCCCCCGGCGGATCTGCGCGCAGCTCAACTCGGCCCAGCCGAGCCGCTGGAGGGTCCTCCCGGTGCGGCGGAAGGACTTTCCGGCCAGCGTGGACATGACGTTGATGATGGAGCCGACCATCGGCGTCGCGACTCCCGCCGCGTCCGCGAGCGCTTCCAGCGGCACCAGCGTCGAGGCGATGTCCTCGTGCAGGAAGCGGTGGTCCACCGATGCGGGGGCGAGGATGGTCCGGTACGGCTGCGCGCTGCGCATCGCCGCCAGCAGCCCGGTGGTGGTGCAACCGTAGTAGCGGTCGAGGACCTCCGGCATCGGCATCAGGGTGGCGCCGTAGGCGGCGGCGACGGCGCGGAACTCCTGCTCGACGTCGGTGAGCAGCGCGACCGTGCGGTCGGAGACGCCCTCGCGGTAGAACAGCAGCTCCTCGCCCCGGTCGATGGTGCCGAGGTTGGCCAGCGCGATCGGCGCGTGCGCGACCGCCCCGAAGTCGGTGAGTCCTCTGTGGACGAGATTGATGGCGTTCTCCAGCTGCGGGAACCACTCCCGCAGCAGCGGCGCGTGCCGCTGCACCGCACCGGCGGTGGCCCCGGAGAGCAGGTTCCACCGCTTCACGCCCAGGACCCGCACCCCGCGATCGCCGTCGGGCCGGGCGGCGAACAGCGCGTCGGTCTCCACCACGTCCACCTCCGGCGCCCCGGATCGGCGCAACGCCGTGGCGAATTCCGCGCTGCCGCAGAGCTTCCCGGAGAACAGCACGACCACGTGGTCCGAGGTGAGGCGGTCGGCCAGCGAGGCCGCGATCTCCGGGTAGGCGGTGGTGATCGCGGCGATCACCACGACCCGGCAGCGCGACGCCAGCTCACCCGGGTCGGCGGTGACCTCGACGACCGGGAACTCGCCGTCCCACTCCCCGGCCACCCGAACCCGCCCCGAGTCGCGAATCCCGGCCACCCGCTCCGGGTTTCGAGTGCAGATCCGCACCCGGTGGCCGCTCGAAGCCAGGTAGGCGGCCACCGCGAGCCCTTCACCGCCGGCCCCGATCACACCGATCTCGTCCACCGCAGCTCTCCTCGCGATCGATCCCACGTCCAGGTGGTCGGACGTGGCGTCCGCGCGGTTCCCGGGGCGCTCATGACCCGCAGCACATCACAGCGTCCGCTGGAGGAACTCCTGGGTGCGGGCGTGCCTCGGGTTGGTCAGGACCTCGCCCGGCGGACCGGTTTCGACGACCTCGCCCGCGTCGAGGAACACCACCGAGTCCGCCGCCTCGCGGGCGAAACCGATCTCGTGGGTGACCACGACCATCGTCTGCCCGGCGCGCGCCAGGTCGTGCATCACCGCCAGCACCTCGCCCACCAGTTCCGGGTCGAGCGCGCTGGTGGGCTCGTCGAACAGCAGCAGCTTCGGTTCCACCACCAGGGCGCGCGCGATGGCGACCCGCTGCTGCTGGCCCCCGGAGAGCTGGCGGGGATAGGCGTTCTCGCGACCCTCGAGCCCGACCCGGCGCAGCTCCCGGCGAGCACGCGCCACCGCTTCCTCCTTCGGCAGGCCGAGCACGCCGATCGGGGCTTCGACGAGGTTCTGCAGCACGGTCAGGTGGCCGAAGAGGTTGAAGTCCTGGAACACCATGCCGATCCCGGCGCGCTGCCGGGCCACCTGCCGGTCCGGGAGTTCTCGCAGCTTGCCGCCCGATTCCCGGTACCCCACCAGGTCGCCGTCGATCTCGACGCGGCCCGCATCGACCTTCTCCAGGTGGTTGATGCAGCGCAGCAGCGTGCTCTTGCCCGACCCGGACGGGCCGATCACGCAGGTCACCTCGCCGCGTCGGACCGACAGGTCCACACCGCGCAACACCTCGGTCTGCCCGAAGCTCTTGCGCACCTCACGCACGTCGAGCATCGGTCCTCCTCTCCAGGACTCGGCGGAACCGCTGCAGCGGCGTGGGCGGCAGCTCGCGCTGCGAGCCGCGGGCGTAGTGGCGTTCGACGTAGTACTGCGCGGTGGTCAGCAGCGAGGTGACGACCAGGTACCAGAGGGTGGCGACCAGCAGCAGCGGGATCACCAGGTAGTTGCGGTTGTAGATCAGCTGCACCGAGTACAGCAGGTCGTGCACCGCGATGACGCTGACGATCGAGGTGCCCTTGAGCGTTCCGATGAGCATGTTCCCCGCAGGCGGGATGATCGAGCGCATGGCCTGCGGCAGCACGATCCGGCGCAGGATCCGCAGTCGCGTCATGCCCAGCGACTGCGCGGCCTCGGTCTGCCCGGCGTCGACCGACAGGATCCCGGCGCGCACGACTTCCCCGGCGTAGGCGGCCTCGTGCAGCACCAGGCCAATGACGGCCGTGGCGGTGCCGCCGATCAGGTCGACGGTGTTCACCGAGAACCAGGGGCCGATGCTCACCGACGGGTAGAGCGCACCGATGTTGAACCAGAACAGCAGCTGCACCAGCAGCGGGATGGACCGGAACAGCCAGGTGTAGAACCAGCTGAGCGCGTTGAGCACGGGGTTGCCGGACAGCCGCATCACCGCCAGCGCGGTGCCCAGGACGAACCCGAGCACCATCGTCACCGCGGTGAGCCACAGCGTCAGCCACAGGCCGCTGAGCACGGCGGGCAACGTGAAGTACGCGGCCACCGCCTGCCACTGGAAGTGGGGGTTGGTGGCCACCGATCGCGCCACGAGCGCGAACACCACGATCGCGACGAGAGCCGCGAGCCACCTGCCGACGTGCCGCGCGGGCAGGACCTGCGTCGGCGCCGCGTCCGCGCGCACGATCTCGGCCACTGAAGACTGGGTCATGAGGCGACTTTCCTCCTTCGAGGGGAAAGCCTCGCCCGACCGCCACCGGGATCAACGGTAGCTCGCGCGGACCGGGCGTCAACCGCGTCCCACGGACTGATCGTCCTTGACCTCCTTGCGCGAGAAGGCGATTCTCGCCTGGTGATCCGTCGATCCCGCTTGGTGAAGCGCCACCACATCGACCTGGCCCTGGTGTGGTCGGCGTCGTGTCGCGGTTGATCCCTGAACTCTCGCCGGCTCAAGTCCGGTTTCTCTCCCACTTCCCTCGCCCGGGCACGCCACCACCTCCACGCACGTTGCCCCAGAAGGGAATTCACGCTCATGCTCACGCGCTTGAGAACCGCGGTGGTGCTGCTGGCCGCTGGTCTGCTGGCCGGGTGCTCGTCCGGCCTGGCCACCGATTCCGCACCCGGACTGGACGTCGCCACCGACGTGGTGTCGTCGGTTCCGAAGGACGAGGCCGTGGCCGCCTTGCTGCCACCGGAGGTCCGGCAGTCCGGCTCGCTGACCTTCGGCAGCTCCACCGGCTCTCCCCCGTCGGCGTTCCACCTGGCCGACAACCGCACCGTGGTCGGCCAGGACGTCGACATCTCCGATGCCGTGGCACGAGTGCTCGGGGTGCGGATCGACCGCAGGGAGGCCGCGTTCGAGGCGGTCCTGCCCGCACTCGGCAGCGGCAAGTTCCAGGTGGGGACCGGGAACTTCGGCGTGACCGAGGAGCGCAAGAAGACGATCGACTTCGTCACCTACATCGACGACGGGCAGGGGTTCGCGGTCCGCCGGGACAGCGATCTGGGCGAGATCACCGACGTCACCCAGCTGTGCGGGCGGACGATCGGAACCGGCGCGGGCACGACGTTCGAGGCCACGCTCAACGCCAACCGGGACCGCTGCGCCCAGATCGGGCGGGCACCGTACGAGGTGCAGGTCTTCGCCGAGCAGAGCGCCATGTACTCGGCGCTGCAGCAGGGCAAGGTCGAGGTCCTGATGAGCACCATCAACGGCCTGCGCTACGCCACCACCCAGCAGCCCGGGCTGCGCTTCCTCAACGAGTTCCGGCGCCTGGACGTCGGTTTCGCGCTGCCGAAGAACTCACCGCTGGCCCCGGTGCTGCAGGCGGCGGTGAACGAGCTCATCGCCGACGGCACCTACCAGCGCATCCTCCACAAGTGGGGCACGACCGCTTCGGCGATCCCCTCCTCCCAGATCAACCCCACCGAGACCCGCTGACGCGGCCATTCGAACTTCGCGCGAATTTCGAGTCCCCCTCGGAACCTTAGAATTTCGCGCGAAATTTGAATGCACCCTCACGCCTGGCAGGGTCTTCCCATGTCAAGTCCGTCACACAGTGCCCGGGGGATTCGAATTTCGCGCGAAATTGGAATCCACCGGGCCGGACGAGGGGTCAGCGCGGGGTGTTGCGGAAGGCTCCGCGGTGGGATGCCGCCGGGTGGCGGGAGTTGAGGCGGGGGCCGGAGTCGGCGAAGAGCTTCTCGCGGAAGGTGCCCGGGGCGTAGTCGGTCTGCGCCAGTCCGCGGCGGCGGAGTTCGGGCAGCAAGCCCTCGATCACCTCGTCGTAGCTGCCGGGGATGACGTGGTTGATGACGTTGACGCCGTCGATCCCCGCGTCCTGCCAGCGTTCCAGCTCGTCGGCGATGCGCTCCGGAGGGCCGACCAGCCGCATCCGCTCGGCGCGGTAGCGCACCATGTCCTCGATGGTCGGCGAACCACCCGGCACCGAGTCGATGATCGACTGCAGGATCCCCCGCGCGCCTTCGACCTCGAGGTCCTTCAACGGTGTGTCGACCGGCGCGTCGCCGAGGTCGACGCCCATGCCGCCGAGCATGTGCGCGGCCAGGCCCTCGACGGACATGTAGGCGTCCGCGTCGTCCTTGCGCCGCCGCGCCTCGGCTTCGGTGCTGCCCACCACGAACGACAGACCGGCGAAGAACAGCAGGTCCTCCGGGCGGCGCCCGTGGCGGCTCGCCAGGGATCGGACGTTGCCGGTCACCTTCGCCGCGCTCTCGGGCGAACCGGCGAACATGAACACCGCTTCCGCGTTGCGCGCGGCGAAATCCATCCCGGCAGGCGAGTTGCCCGCCTGGAACAGCACCGGCGTGCGCTGCAGTGACGGCGCCACCAGGTGCGGGCCGTCGACCTGGTAGCGCTCGCCGGAGTGGTGGATCTTGTTGATCCCCGCCGGGTCGGCGTGCACGCCCGCGGTCTTGTCGCGCCGCAGCGCGCCGTCGTCCCAACTGCCCTCGAGGAGCTTGTAGACGACGTCGACGTACTCGTCGGCCCAACGGTACCGCTCGTCGTGCGGGGTGAGTCCGGGCATCCCGAAGTTGCGGTGGGAGTTCTCCAGCGCCGAGGTGACGATGTTCCAGCCCACGCGCCCGCGCGTGAGGTGATCCAGCGTGCCTGCTCGGCGGGCGAAGTTGAACGGGTGCTCCTGGATGACCGAGCTCGTCCACGCCAGCCCCAGGTGCTCGGTGGCGGCGCCGAGCGCGGAGATCATCACCGACGGGTCGTGCGAGGGGATCTGCAGCCCCTCGGTGGCGAAGATGTCCCAGCTGCCCCGGTAGTTGCCGTAGAGGCCGACGACGTCGGCGAAGAACATGGCGTCGACGCGCGCGTCCTCCAGCCTGCGCGCCAGCTCGTCGAAGCGGTGCTGCTGGGCGTCCGGTCGCCGCCACTGCCCCTCCAGGATGTGGGAGGTCGTGGCCATCACGAAAGCGCTCAGCCGCAGTCGTTTCCTGGTGTTCAAGGACGCGTTCCCCTCAGTGCGCGGGTTTCCAGCCGAGGCGGGGGCCGAGCTCGGTGGCGATGTCGGTGAGGATCTGGGCGTAGTCGTCGTGGTCGAAGGTGAACGGCAGCGCGAACGCGACCTCGTCGACCTCGCGGAACCCCGCGTGGGCGTGGAGCTGCTCGGCGAGCTGCTCGGAGGTGCCCAGCAGGTCGCGCGCGAACAGCAGTCGCGCGGGCCCCTGCGGTGCGGTGGTGCGCGGGGTGCGGCGTTCGACGTAGGCGGTGTACTTGGCGCGCTGCCGGGGCGTGGCCGAGTCGGTGGGGATGACCACGAGGCCTTGCGAGACGCGCGCCCGCTCGCCGTCGGGGTGGTGGGCGCGGAAGGTGCGGATCAGCGACCGCTGGATCTCGGCGAAGTCCTCGGACTCCTCGGCTTTGACGACGCTGCTGGTCAGCAGGTTCATGCCGTGCTCGCCCGCCCACCGGGCCGAGCCGAGCCTGCCGCCGCCGTACCAGAGCCGCGAGGCGAGGCCGGGAGAGTGCGGCTGCACCCGGTCGGAGAACTCCTCGAAGCCCTCCGTCCCGCTCCACCCGGTCACCGCTTCCCCGCGCACGTGCGCGAGCAGCCGCGCCAACCGCTGGTAGCTGAAGTCCTCGTGTTCGGCGCTGTCCGGGTACAACGCCGCCGTGACGTCGTCGTGGGCGCGGGGCGCGCCGACGCTGATGCCCGGGTTGAGGCGACCACCGGAGAGCACGTCGACGGTGGCGAGGTCTTCGGCCAGCCGCAGCGGGTTCTCCCAGCCCAGCGGGGTGACCGCGGTGCCCAGCTGGATGTGCCGGGTGCGCTGCGACGCGGCGGCCAGCACCGCCACCGGCGAGGAGATCCCGAACTGCAGGTGCCGGTGCCGCACCCAGGCGCTGTCGAAGCCGAGCTGCTCGCCCAGTTCGATGATCTGCAGCGTGGTTTCGTGCCCGGCGCCGGGATCGGCCTCGTCGAACGACCCGATGGTCAGGAACCCGAGGTGGCGCAGGGGCTGGGATTCGGTCGGCACGGTTCCTCCAGGTCAGCTGACTGTTCCGGGTGTCCACCGGTAGATCGGGTCGGTGCCGTTGATCGCCCAGTCGCCGATGCCGCGCGCCTTGTACAGCACGGGGTTGTGCACCGCGAGGGTGCGCGCGTTGCGCCAGTGCCGGTCGAGGGCGAGTTCGCGGCCCACGATGGACGCGCCGCCGACGTCGAACGACCTGGTGATGGCGCCCAGCACCTGCTCGGCGATCACCACGTGCGCCTGGGAGACCGCGAGCTCGGCCCGGTCCAGTTCCTCGTCGGTGACCTCCCCGGCGCGCTGCGCCGACAGCGCCCGCTGCAGCGGGGTGACGGCGGCGTGCAGGGTGGCCTCGACGGCGGAGTTCGTCGCGTGCAACCCGCCGACGAGTTGCTGCACCAGCGGATCGTCCTTGGGCAGCGCGGCGCTGGCGTGACTGTAGGAGCGGCGGCGTTCCCGCACGAAGCGGGTGACGTCGGCGGCGGCGCTGCGGGAGATGCCGACCAGGCAGCTCAGCAGCACCAGCTGCGCCACCGCGGGCCGCAGCGTGCGCCCCGACTCGCCCACCGCGACGTCGGCCGGGTCGACCGCGACGTCGGTGAACTCGATGGTGCCGCTGCTGGTGGTCAGCTGCCCGAACCCGTCCCAGTCGTCGCGCTGCGCCGCCCCGGGTGCGTCGGCCGGGACGAGGACGCGCACGGACTCGCCGTTCTCGCGTTCGGCCGAGACCTGGATCCAGTCGGCGTAGAGGCTGCCGGTGGTGTAGTACTTCGTGCCGTTGAGCAGCAACCGCCCGCCGCGTTCGGTGAGACGGGTGCTGACCCGACCGACCGCCGCCGATCCGGTCTCGCTGATCGCGTTGCCCACCAGCGCCCCGTCGGGGCCAGCAGCCCGAGCCAGCGCTCCCGCTGCGGCGAATCCTGCTGGTGCAGCACGGTTTCGGTGAACATGATGTGCGCGCGCAGCAGCTGCGGGAAGTTCGGGTCGGCCTCGCCCAGTTCCACCAGCAGCCCGAACAGCTCGTCCAGCGTCAGCCCGGAACCGCCGCGCTCCTCGGGCAGCCGCAGCGTGCTGATGCCGGCTGCGCGCAACCACCGCACCTCCTCGAAGGGCAACCGGCGCTGCCGGTCTCGACCGGCAGCGGTCTCGGCGATGCGGGTGAACAGCGGTCGGAAGGTGGTGATCGCGTCGTGGGACTGCGTGACGGATGCGGTCACAGGATGCTCCTGAGCAGACGTGCCCGGTTTCGGCAACCGGCGAGGTGAGAGTTCCTGCGAGCGCGGGAGAACAGGTGGGGCTCAGGCCGAACAGGACGCCGACGTCACGCGACGCAGGTCGACGTGCAGCCGCACGAACAGCTTCGGTTCATCCACGTTCCCGACCGTGCCAGCCGCCGATCAGCGGTGTCAACGACATTCACGTGCTGGGAAACCACTGGTGGCCGCGGGGCCCTTCTCACTCGGTGGACGACCTTGGCGGGACGCGCCCGGGCGCACATACTTCCGGTCATGGTCCAGCTGGTCGCCCGTCGCCACGTCGACCTCGCGCGCGTGACCGCGGCCGCCTGTCGTCCCTGATCGAAATCGCCTGCACCCCAACGATCTCGACCCAAGGGACGACACAACCATGAGCAGGACTCTGCGCGATCCGGCCACCAAGGCCGGCATCGGCGGCTTCGTCGGCACCACCATCGAGTGGTACGACTTCTACCTCTACGGCACCGCGACGGCGCTGGTGTTCGACCGGATGTTCTTCCCCGACATCAGCCCCACCGCCGGAACGCTGGCGGCCTTCGCCACGTTCGCCGCCGGGTTCGGGGCGCGGCCGGTCGGCGCGCTGGTGGCCGGGCACCTCGGCGACCGCGTCGGCCGCAAGCCGATGCTGGTCGGCTCGCTGCTGCTGATGGGCATCGCCACCCTCGCGATCGGCCTGCTGCCCACCTACGTCCAGGTCGGGCTCGCCGCCCCGGCGCTGCTGGTGACCGTGCGGCTGCTGCAGGGGCTGGCCGCAGGGGCAGAGTGGGGCGGCGCGGCGCTGCTGGCCGTGGAGCACGCCGAGCCCGGCAGGCGCGGCTTCTACGGCAGCCTGGTGCAGGTCGGCTCCCCGGCCGGAATGCTGCTGGCCTCGGGTGGTTTCGCCACCGTGCGCTGGCTGATCGGCAACGAGTCGTTCGACGCGTGGGGCTGGCGGCTGCCGTTCCTGGCCAGCATCGTGCTCATCGCGATCGGCCTGGTCATCCGCGTCAAGCTCGACGACGGCCTGGTGTTCACCGAGGCGCGGGACCGCGACGAGCTCGCCCGGTGACCGCTGCTGGAGGTCGTGCGCACCCAGCAGAAGAACCTCTGGCTGACCGCCGGGATGCGGTTGTCGCAGAACGGCGGCTACACGATCTACACGACCTTCGGCCTGACCTACATAGCCCAGCACTTCGGCACGCACAACAGCGTGGGGCTCACCGCGATCCTGATCTCCTCGGCGCTCGGGCTGATCAGCACGCCCGCGTGGGCGCTGCTGTCGGACCGGGTCGGGCGCAAGCCGCTGTACCTGTTCGGCGCGATCGGCGGCGGGCTGTTCCTGCCCGCCTACTTCCTGGCGGTCGGTTCCGGGTCGCCGGTGCTGGTGGTGCTGGCGGTCGTGGTGGGCATCAACGTCTTCCAGGACGCCATGTACGGACCGCAGGCCGCGTGGTTCAGCGAGCTGTTCGGCACCCGGGTGCGCTACAGCGGCGCGTCCATCGGCTACCAGTTCGGTTCGGTGCTCAGCGGCGGGCTGGCCCCGCTGATCGCGGCGAGCCTGCTCATCGCCGGAGGCGGTCAGCCGTGGCTGATCGTGGTCTTCTACGCGGTGCTGTCGGCGCTCACCGCGGTCTCGGCGTACCTGGCGGCCGAAACGCACCGGCTGCCGGCGCTGTCCGACCGCCCCGTCGCCGTCCCCGCTTGATCGGGGGGCCGGGATGAGACAGCTGCACCTCGGCGTGAACATGTACAACGCCGGGATCCACGCCGCCGCGTGGCGCACCCACGACGACCCGTTCGCCCACCTCGACATCGACTTCTACCGCGACATCGCGCGCACCGCCGAACGCGGAAAGCTGGACGCGGTGTTCCTCGCCGACATCCCAGGCCTGTGGGAAGACCCGCGGGTCCGGCCGACGCTCGGCCTGGAACCGACCGTGCTGCTGACCGCCGTCGCCGCGGCGACCACGCACATCGGCCTGGTGGCCACCGCGTCGACGACGTTCAACGGTCCCTTCAACCTGGCGCGCAGGTTCTCCTCGCTGGACCACATCAGCCGGGGGCGGGCGGCGTGGAACGCGGTCACGACCTACGACCCGACGGTGGCCCCGAACTTCGGGCTGCCGGAGCTGCCCGGCCACGACGACCGCTACGGCCGCGCCGAGGAGTTCGTCGACGTGGTCACCGCGCTGTGGGACGCGTGGGAGGACTCCGCGCTGGTCGGCGACCTCGACCTGGACGCGCCGGTGCCGGAGCACCTGCTGGCCAACCTCGACCAGAAGCGCGGTTCCCGGGGCTTCGCCCGCGCGGTCGCCGGGTACGCCCGGCAGGACGGCCTCACCGCGCGGGAACTCGCCCTGCTGGGCGGCGGTCACCGCTACGCGATCGGCACGCCGGAGCAGATCGCCGACACCATCGAGCACTGGTTCCGCAACGGCGCGGCGGACGGGTTCAACCTCATGCCCGACGTCCTGCCCTCCGGGCTGGAGACCTTCGTCGACCACGTCGTCCCGGAACTGCGCAGGCGGGGGCTCTTCCGCCACGACTACGCGGGAACCAGCCTCCGAGACCACTTCGGACTCCCCCGGCCGCCCAGCCGCTACGAGACCGGCGTCTGGCCCCTGTGCGGTGACGCGGGGGACGACGAAGCGGGGGGGGGGGGGGGGGGGGGGGGGGGCCCCCCCCCCCCCCCCCCGGCGCCCCGGGGACCACGGGGGGGTGGGGGGGCGGGGCGGGGGGGGGGGGGGGGGGCCCCCCCCCCCCCCCCCCCCCCCCGCTTCACGGTCCGGTCACGTGTACCAGGTTGGTTCGGGAACCTCGCCGAGCAATGCGTACCGGCCGACTTCGACCCGCTTGTAGGCCACCGGGTCGTGCAGGCTGTGGGTGCGCAGGTTGCGCCAGTGGAGGTCCAGGCCGACGGAGTTCGACGACGCGCGGGCGCCGGTCAGCTCGAACACCCGGGTGGCGATCTCCAGGCCCACGTCGATGACGCGCTGCTTGGCGGCGGCGATGCGCACCGCCACGGCGCCGCGCTGCTGCTCGGTGAGCGCCTCCCGCTCGGCGTGCAGGAGCTGCGAGATCTCCTCACCCGCCTTGTCCACCAGCGCCTCGGCCGCCCACAGCTTGGCCTGCAGGTCGCCGTAGCCGTCGAGGACGTAGAACTCCTCGCCGGCGGAGTCCTTGTTGTCGCCGCCGTAGGGCCAGGGGCGGGTGTGCCGCGAGGTGTAGGACAGCCCGGTCTCCAGCGCGGCTTGGGCGATGCCGAGGTAGAAGTTGGTGAACACCAGCTGGATGGTGGGCACGTTGAGGGTGTTGTAGGTCAGCGGCTGGAACTGCTTGTCCACGAACCCGGCCGCCGAGGCCCACGGCACGCGGATCCCGTTGATCTGCACGCTGCCGGATTCGGTGAGCCGCTGGCCGAGGTTGTCCCAGTCGTTGCCGTAGACGATCGCCTCCTGCTGGGAGGGCACGATGGCGAAGATGTGCGTGTCGGTGCCCTCCAGCACGCCTTCCAGCACGGTCAGGTCGGAGACCTTGCTGCCGGTGGAGAACGACTTGCGGCCGCGGTAGACCAGCGTGTCGCCTTCGTCGGTGATGACCAGGTCGTCGTCGCGCGGGTTGACCGCGCCGCCGAAGAAGAAGTCGTTGCTGGTGTAGAGCTGCTCGACCTCGGCGATCTGCTCCGGGGTGGCGACCAGCCGCGCGGCCCACGCCCACAGGTAGTGGTAGCCGAGCAGCTGGCCGATCGATCCGTCGCCTTTGGCGACCTCGCGGATGACGCGGTAGGCGGTCTGCCAGGTCTCGCCCGCTCCGCCGTGCTCGCGCGGCCCGAGCAGCGTGACCAGGCCCGATTCCTTGAGCAGCCGGACCTCCTCGTGCGGTGTCTCGTTGGCGCGGTCGCGGGCGAGCGCGGTCTCGGCGAGCACGCCGGCGACCTCACGGGCGCGCTGGACCCAGCCGGAGGTGGTGTCGGGTCGGTCGGTGAAGCGGCGTTGTGCGGTGGCGGTCATGGTTTCTCCTCGTTCCGTGTGCGGGACATCAGCGGACACCGACGGGATCGCCGGTGCGGTCGAGTTCGGCTTCGAGTTCGCGGACGATGGGCAGGACCTTCTCGCCGAAGTGCTCGACGTCTTCGAGGTAGTGCAGGAATCCGAGCAGCAGCAGGTTCGCGCCGCGCTTCTTGTACTCGATGATGCGGTGCGCGATCTGCTCCGGTGTTCCGATCAGGCCGGTGCGGAATCCGTCGTTGTACTGCACGAGATCGGCGAACTCGGAGTCCGCCCACATGCCCTTGCCGTCCGATGTGGAGTTCCCGGCCTGCTGCACGGACTTGCGGAAACCCTCCACCGCACCGACGTCGGCCTTGTCGACGATCTCGCGCAGCACGTCGCGGGCTTCGGCTTCGGTGTCGCGGGCGATGAGGAAACCGTTGAGCCCGAAGCGCACCGAGTGCCCGTTCTCGGCGGCGAACCCGCGGACGTCGGCGACCTGCTCGGAGAAGCCGTCGAAGTCCTTGCCGTTGCTGAAGTACCAGTCCGACACGCGCCCGGCGAGTCTGCGGGCGGCGGTGGAGTTGCCGCCCTGGAAGATCTCCGGGTGTGGTCTGCCGGGCACGTCGTGGGGCGTGGGCCGGAGGCTGAAGTCGTGGATCTGGTAGAAGTCACCGGAGAACTCGAAGTTCGGCTGCGTCCACAGGCCGCGCAGCACGCGGATGAACTCCTCGGTGCGGCGGTAGCGCTCGTCGTGCTCGAGCCACGGTTCGCCGAGGCCGGTGAACTCGTCCTTGAACCAGCCGCTGACGATGTTCACCGCGAACCGGCCCTCGGAGATGATGTCGGCGGTGATCCCGAACTTCGCCAGGATCGCCGGGTGCCACAGCCCCGGGTGGGCGGCGACGATGAGCTTGAGCCGCTCGGTGGCCGTGAGCAGGCCGAGGCTGAACGCGGCCGGGTCGTGCTGCTGCGCGGCCCCGTAGCTGGAGGCGTAGCGCACCTGGCTGAGGGCGTACTCGAAGCCGCTGTTCTCGGCGAGCACGGCGAGCTTCTTGTTGTAGTCGTAGGTGAACTCGGTGCGTTGTTCGATGGTGCTGGTGACCAGGCCACCACTGACGTTGGGGACCCAGTAGGCGAACTTCAGCGGTTCGTTGACCGGCATGCGAGCTGCTCCAATGCGAGCGGAAGTTGGGCAGGCGGGATCGACGCACGTGAACCACGCGCGTTGCGGACGGGAACCCCCTGGTTGTCAGGGGTTTTTTCAGCGCTGGGTCAGCGACACGACTGCGCGCCGACGCGCGCGAGGTCGACGTGCCGCCGCTCGGTGAGTTCCGAGGCCGGCACGGCGGGCAGGCCGTGGTCGGCGGCGAAGGAGCGGAGCTCGTCCCCGGTGGCCATGCGGGTCTCATCGGCCGGGCTGACCAGGTGGGCGAACACCGCGGCAGGTGCGTTCCCGGACAGCGTCACCAGCCGCAAGGCGGCCTGGGCCAGCCCAGCGCGCGGGGAGTCGAGGTCGACGGCGATGGGCACCAGGTGCCCGGGGCGGGTCAGGTCGGCGGCCACGGCACTCGGATCGGCGAGCACGCGCGCGGCCCGCGCGCGGTCGGCCGCGGAGATGCCGGTGCTCACCCCGACCGAGGCGTCGACCGTCACGCACGCGATCACCCCGGTGTCGCGCCGCGCCCGGGGCGCGATGGGCGGCAACGACAGCTCGTCGCAACGGTTTTCGGGCAACGCCACGCACAGGAAGCCGGAGGAGTGCCGGACGGCGAACGCGGTGTTGTCGATCCCGGCGCGGTCGGCGGCGAACACGATCCCGCCCTCCTCGCCGGCCCCGTGCACGACCACGGCCTGCCCGGCGTCGATGGCCGACACCACGTCCTGCTCTTCGATCAGCATGAGGGGTCCTCGTTTCGGGTCAGATCTGGCCGTGCCGGGGCGGGAGCGTGCCGTTGAGCGCGTACCGGCCGACGTGCTGGATCTTCCAGCGCACCGGGTCGTGCAGCGTGTGGGTGCGGGCGTTGCGCCAGTGCCGGTGCAGGTTGGTGGAATCGAGGCTGGAACGCGTGCCGGAGACCTCGAACAGCGCGTTGGTCAGCTCGATGGCCGTGCCGTCGGCGAACGCCTTCGCCGCGGCCACCGCGATGGAGGCGGCCCCGGCGGAGTCCTCGGTCAGCTCGGCGCGGGCCTCATCGATGGCCGAACCCGCCTTCTCCAGCAGCGCTTCGGCGGCGCGCAACCGGATTGCCAGTTCGCCGAAGCGCTGCACGGTCAGCGGGTCTTCGGCGGCGGTGTCCACGCCCGCCTCACCCCACGGACGGCTGCGGGTGCGGACGAACTCGGCGGCGTCGGCCAGCGCTCCCCCGGCGATGCCCACGTCGATCGAGACGTGCAGGGCTTGGGCGAGCGCGCCGTGCAGCTGCGGGCGCTGGAAGGTCAGGTGGTGCGGCACGACCCGATCCGCGGGCACCCGCACCCGGTCGAGTTCGACGGTGCCGCTGGCGGTGGTGCGCTGCCCCATGCCCGCCCAGTCGTCGATCACCGTGAGGCCCTCGGCGTCGTGCGGCACGTAGGCGACCTGGAGGCGGTCGGCGTCGTCCTTGGCCAGCACCGGGATCCAGTGCGCCAGCAGCGCACCGGTGGAGTAGCCCTTCTTGCCGTGCAGCACGAAATCGCCCGCGCCGCTGGGCCTCAGCCTCGTCTGGATGTCCTGCACCGTCCGACTGCCGGTCTCGGACTGGGCGTTGCCGAAGCGCTTGCCCGCCAGCAGTTCCGCGAAGAAGAACTCCTTCTGCTGCGGTGTTCCGCTCTCCCGCAGCACGTTGACGTAGGCGAAGTGGCTCTGCGGGATCTGCGCGATGTTCGGGTCGGCGGCGGCCAGCAGCCGGAACACCTCCAGCAGGGTGCGGGTTCCGACATCGGCACCACCGTGCTCGGCGGGAACAGTCGCGGCCAGCAGGCCGCTGGCCGACAGCTCGTCGAGCTCGGCGCGCGGGATGCGGCGTTGTCGATCGCGGTCGGCGGCCTCCACCGCGAAGGAATCGGCCAGGCGGCGGGCCTGCGCCAGCACATCGGCGTCGCCGCGGAGCACGGCGGCCACCGAAGCGGGCGCGGTTGAAGTGGTTGCCATCGAGGGCTCCTCGAACCGGGGTGGCGAAAAACGGCGCGCGGCAGCACGAAACGGGCACGACGACGCCGGATGAGAGGGGAGGAAAGGAAGAGGCTGACGATCAGCGGACGCGACACGCCTGCGCGGCCACGCGAACCAGGTCGACGTGGCGGCGCTTGGTCAGCAGATCCGCAGCGAGCACGCACTCATGCCACCAGCGTCCACGACCGGTGTCAACAACCGGATCAACGATCTCACCCTGCGGACGCCAGAGCGTGCGGCGAAGCCGCGTTCTCCTTCGCAGCCCAGCAGTCCCTAGCTCAGCAGGCCCATCGTCGTGGTCGCCAGCGTCGTCACCAGGATCGTGGAGCAGGTGCCCAGGGCGAAGGCGCGCGGGCCGGTGCGCATCAGCGCGGCGACGCGGACCGTGGTGCCGAGGGCGAACAGCGCGGCCGTCAGCAGCAGCGTGGTCACCGGCTTGGCGAGGTCCAGCGCGAGCTCGGGCAGCACACCGCTGCTGCGCGCGGCCACCGCGACGAGGAAGCCGACGACGAACAGCGGCATGATCGGCGGACGTCGCTTGCCTGCCCCGCGCCGCTGCAGCAGGCTGACCGCGGTCACCAGCGGGGCCAGCAGCACGACGCGGCTGAGCTTGACCACCACCGCGATCGCCACCGCCGACGCGCCCAGCGGCGACGCGGCCGCCACCACCTGCGCCACCTCGTGCACGCCGGCACCGGCGATGCGGCCGGCGAGATCACCGCCGACGCCCGTCTGCGCGAAGGTCACCGGGAGCGCGACCATCGCGATGGTGCCGAACACCGTCACCATCGCCACGCTGGTCGCCACGTCCTCGTCCTCGCGGTCCACGACGCCCTCCACGGCCGCCACCGCGGAGGCACCGCAGATCGAGAACCCCGTCGCCACCAGCATCGACAGGCCTCGCGAAACCCCCAGCACCCGGCCCAGCCACACGGTGCCGGCGAAGGTGGCCACGACGGTGATCAGCACGGCCAGCACCGTGCCCCAGCCCAGCCCGACGAGCTGCCCGACGCTCAGCTGCAGCCCGAGCAGCACCACGCCGGCGCGCAGCGGCTTGCGCGCCACCCAAGCCAGACCGGGCCGGACGGCCTCGGGCTGTCGCGGCAGGTTCCCGACCACGGCACCGAGCACGACCGCGACGGTCAGCGCGCTCAGCGCCGGGACCTGCGACGACACCGCCATCGCCACCGCGACGGCCGCTGCGGTGAGCGCGAGTCCCGGAAGCAGGGCGGAATCGGTGCTGGTCAGCGTCTTCACACCGATCAGGTTCGCCGACCTCGCACCCACCCGGTAGCCGTCACCCGCGCAGGTCGTCATAGCCGAGTGGAATGCCCAGCTCCCACGGACCGGGTCGAAGACCTACCCTTCGGGCATGACCGCACCCGACTCGGAATCGCTGCGGCTGCTGGTGCTGGTAGGCGAACTGGGCAGCATCGGTGCGGCCGCCGCCGAGCTGCGCATCAGCCAGCCCTCGGCCAGCAAGCGCCTCAACCGGCTCGAACGGCAGCTCGGCCTGGCGCTGCTGGAACGCACCAGGCAGGGCTGCACCACCACCCCGGCCGGGGAGATGGTGTGCGGCTGGGCCCGCGAGGTCCTCGCGCACGTCG
The DNA here is from genome assembly GCF_035320975.1 of Saccharopolyspora mangrovi. NCBI lineage: Bacteria > Bacillati > Actinomycetota > Actinomycetes > Pseudonocardiales > Pseudonocardiaceae > Saccharopolyspora > Saccharopolyspora mangrovi. The sequence continues at coordinate 39,731 of NZ_JAWLNX010000028.1, forward strand.
ACGGGCTGATGAACGGGGCCCGGGCGCTGCGCGCCCAGCAGGAGTCCAAGCTGCGGGTGTCGGCGAGCATGACCGTCGCCGAGTACCTGGTGCCGCGCTGGATCGGCCAGCTGCGCGAAGCCCTGCCCGAGGTCCACCTGGAACTCGACGTCACCAACTCCGCCGCCGTCGCCGACGCCGTCCGGCACGGCCACGCCGACCTCGGCTTCATCGAAGCGCCCGACCCGCCCGAGGGCGTCTCGGTGCGCTACGTGACCGGCGACCGCATGGTCGTCATCGTCCCGCCCGAGCACCCCTGGACCCGGCTGCGACGGCCGCTGACCCCCAGCGAACTGGCCGCGACCCCGCTGATCGTGCGCGAACACGGCTCGGGCACCCGCGAGAAGCTCTACCGCGCGCTGTCGGAAGTCGGCGCGACCCCGGTGGCCCCGCTGCTGGAGCTGCGCTCCACCACGGCCGTGCGCAACGCCGTCGTCGCCGGCGCCGGTCCCGCGGTGCTCAGCGTCTTGGCCGCGGCCACCGATCTGGCCGAGAACCGGCTCGTGGAGGTCCCGGTGAGCGAGCTGGACCTGCGGCGGCCGCTGCACGCCGTCTGGCGCTCAGGCCTTCAGCTCACCGGCCCGGCCGCGGCCCTGCTGGCCACCGCCATGCGCGCGCCCGGGTGACGGGAGCGCGCGCGTGGGCGCGGCGGCCTTGAGCAGCATCTCCTCGAACTCGGCCGCTGGATCGGAGTCCAGCACGATCGCACCGCCCGCACCGACCTGCCACCGGCCGTCGACCAGCACCATCGTGCGGATGACGATGTTGAGGTCGGCCACCCCCGAGCAACCCAGGTAGCCGATCGCGCCGGAGTACACGCCCCGGGCGCGGTCCTCGATCTCGCCGATGAGCTCCAGCGTGCGGGGCTTCGGCGCACCGGTCATCGACCCGCCGGGGAAGCACGCGCGCACGCAGTCGATCGCGTCCTGCTCCTCGCGCAGCGACCCGCGGATCGTGGAGACCAGCTGGTGCACGGTCTCGTAGGACTCCACCGCCATCAGCTCGGGCACGTGCACCGAATCCACCGCGCACACCCGGCCGAGGTCGTTGCGCATCAGGTCGACGATCATCAGGTTCTCGGCCCGCGTCTTGGGATCGGCCGCCAGCTCCCGGCGGATCCGCGCGTCCTCCTCGGGTTCGCTGCCGCGCGGAGCGGTCCCCTTGATCGGCTTGGCCTCCACGACCCGGTCCGGGGTGACCTTGAGGAACCGCTCGGGCGAGGAGCAGGCGATCTCCACCCCGCCGAAGCGCAGGAAGGCCGAGTACGGCGCGGGGTTCCGGCGGCGCAGGCGGCGGTAGGTCTCCAGGGCGGTTTCGGCGGCCGGCAGCTCGGCGGAGTTGGTCAGGCAGATCTCGTAGCTCTCGCCCGCCAGCAGGAGCTGCTTGCACCTGAGCACGTCTCGCACGTGCTCGGCGCGATCGCGGGCCAGCGCGGACTCCACCGGGACGGGCTCGACGTCATCGGGTTCGGCGAGCTCCGGTGCCCGGGACAGCAGCGCGGCCGTGCCCGCCAGCCAGTCGACCGCCTCGGAGCGGTCGCCTTCGCTCAGCGCGACCAGGTAGGTGCGCTGCCGCAGGTGGTCGACGGCGACGAACCGGTCGGCGAAGATCCACGCCGCGTCCGGGGTCGGCGAGCGGTGGCGGTTGGGCGAACCGCAGTCGGCCTTGAGCTCGTAGCCGAAGTAGCCGACGTAGCCCCCGGTGAAGTCGAACGGCAGGGGCGGCGCCTCGATCTCGCAGCGCTGCAGCTCCCGCTGCAACCGGTCGAGGACCGGCTCGTCACCGGAACCCACCCGGTAGACCAGGGTTTCGCCGAGCGGACCGGAATCGTCGCCGAGGAACGAGAAACGCGACAGGCCGGCCTCGACCCGGGAGCTGTCCAGCCAGAACGCGTTCTCGGACCGGGAGAACAGCTGCGCGAACGCGGATTCGGCGTCCACCGCCCCCTCCAGCTCCACGACATTCGCGCGGAACCGGCGCTGCGCCGGCACTTCTCGAACCGGCCGCACCGGCGGCGCGGGGCTTCGGCCCGGGGTGAGGTCGCGGAAGTTGGCGAGCAACCTCTCGCCGTGCTCGGATTCGACCGACTCCGGGTGGAACTGCACGCCCCAGCGCGGCAACCGCCTGTGCCGCAACGCCATCACCACGCCGTCCTCGGCGCGGGCGGTCACCAGCAGCTCCTCGGGGACGGGCTCGGCCACGCACAGCGAGTGGTAGCGCACGGCCCCGAACTCGGCGGGGATCCCGGCGAACATCGCGTCGCCGTCGTGGGTGACGCGGGTGCGGTGACCGTGCCGCGCGGCCGGGGCGGGCACCACGCTCGCGCCCTCGCTGACCGCCAGGCCCTGGTGTCCCAGGCACACGCCCAGCACCGGAACGGTGGCCCTGGCCAGCACCTCGGCGCAGATGCCGAAGTCCCGGGCGCGCTCGGGGGTGCCGGGACCGGGCGAGAGGACGACGTTGTCGTAGGCGTCGAGGTCGAGCGCCCCGGTCGCATCGTTGGTGACCACGTGCGGCTCGCAGCCGTTCACCCGGGCCAGCAGGTGGAACAGGTTGTAGGTGTAGGAGTCGTGGTTGTCGATCAGCAGCGTGCGCACGACTCGGCCTTCCCGTTCACGACCGGTCAGTTGTCCTCGCCCTTCTTGTCCTCTTCGCCCTTGCGGTCCTCGTTGCCCTTGTTCTCGTCCTTCTTGCCCTCCTCCTTCTCGCGGGGAGGCTCGACGCGGGCCGGTGGCGGCGGGGGCGGAGGCGGAGCGCTGGTCGAGGAGTTCAGGATCGCGTCGGATTCGATCTTCGGCTGCTGCGCACCGCGCAACCCGAGCTGGTGGAGCTCGGTGATGCGGGTGCCGTCGGGCATGACCAGCTCGACGGTCACGCGGACGACGCCAGGACCGCTGGCTTGGGGAGGCTCGACGACCCGGACGTCGGCGACGCTCGACCAGAAGCCCTCGTAGCCCGCGCGCCCCTGCGCCTGCAGACCGGTGCCCAGCCGCGTCCACGCGTTGCCCGGGTGTTCGGGCAGCAGCGCGTAGTAGTCGGAGACGACCCGTTCGAGCTCCGCGGGCGCGGCCGCCTGCTCCTTCGGCTGCTCCTGGCCACCGGAGGGCAGCAGGACCGCCAGCAGGACCAGCACCACCGCGGCGGCGCCGGCGGCCAGGTAGATCCAGCGCCGGGACCGTCGCGGGCTGCGCACCGGGACGTTGTCCAGGCGCGTTCCGCCGCCGGGCGCGGCGGCGGCCACCGCCGAGATCGGCTGGGTGTGGTCGGGCTCGGGCAGCGGCGAGGGCGCCCCGGAGACCACGGCCTGCAGCGCCTCGCTCGCCTGCGCGGGCGTGGGCCGCTGCGCCGGGTCCACCTGCAGCATCCGGGCCAGCACGGGTGCCAGCACGCCCGCCATCTGCGGCGGGCGGAACTGCCCGGCCGCCACCTCGTGCAGCAGCGCGATCGAGTTCGTCGCCTCGTCCCCGAAGGGAGGGATGCCCTCGACCGCCGCGTACAGCGTGGCGCCCAGCGAGTACACGTCCGAGGCCGGTGTGGGCGCGTGCCCCCGGGCGACCTCGGGCGACAGGTAGGCGGGCGTGCCGGCGATGACTCCGGTCCGGGTGACCGCGATGTCGTCGGCGGCGTGCGAGATGCCGAAATCGGTGATCTTGGTGGTGCCGTCGTCGCCGAGCAGGAGGTTGCCCGGCTTGATGTCGCGGTGGGTGATCCCGGCCGCGTGCGCCGCGTCCAGGGCCGCAGCGGCCTGCGCCCCCATGCTCGCCACCGCGCCCGGCGTCATCCGGCCCTTCTCCGCCAGCACATCGGCGAGGCTGCGGGAGGGCAGGTACTCCATGATCAGCACGGGGAAGCCGTCGTGCTCGGTCACGTCGTGCACGGCCACCGCGTTCGGGTGGTGCAGGCGCGCGGCGATGCGGCCCTCGCGCATCGCGCGCTGCCGCGCTTCCTCGGCGACCTCGGGACTGGCTCCCTCGGCCGCGCTGAGCTGCTTGACCGCGACCGGGCGCTGCAGCAGCTCGTCGGAGGCCAGCCACACCACGCCCATGCCGCCGCTGCCCAATCGCCGCTCCAGCCGGTACCGGCCGGCGAGCAGCGCGCCCACCTCTGTCACACGAAGCCCTTCCGCTCGAACGCCCCGACCAGGCTAACCCGTGCGGATGAGCGGACCCGGACCCCCGGCCAACTTCACAGCAGTTGACCAGGGGAAACGTGGACTTGTGGAGTCCAGTGCTCCGGTTATTCGTAGCGGATCGCAGCCGGGTCGTAGCGGCACTGCTCGCTGGGGCCACTTCCGGTCTCGGTGGGCTCACCGTCGGTGACGCCCTCGTACCAGGTGCACACGTCCATCTCCCGGTCACCGACGATCGTGATGTCGGTGAAGGTCGCGGTGTCGCCGTAGTTGACGTTGATCCCGGCCAGGCTGGTGCCCGGCGCCATCGCGGTGATGTTCTCCAGCTGCACGTGCCGGGTCTGCGGGTTGGTGTCGCAGTTGCCGCACGCGCGGTAGAGCTTGCCGAAGTCGTTGACCGCGAAGTTCCGGATGATCATCGTCCCGAGGCCGTTGTGCTGGAACACCTTGTCGTCGGCCGCGCTGGCGCTGCCGCCCTCGATGGTCATCGTCGCCGCCGGGTCGGTGGCGAGGAAGGTCGCCGCGTCCTCCCCGACGTCCTCCCACACGACGTTGCGCAAGGTGCAGGAGCCGAGGCAGTGCACCCCGTCGGCGGCCGGCGCACCGATGACCACGTTGGACAGGGTCGCGCCGTCGGCGAGTTCGAACATCGCCGGCTGCCCCTCCCCCTGACCGCCCTCGCCCAGGTCACCCGCCCCGAAGTAGCGGTCCCCGCTCCCGTCGAAGGTCTCGCCCGCACCGACCTGGATCGTCGCCTCCACCGGCACGTCGGCCGCAGCGGCGACGCCCACGCCGCTGCCGATCCCCACCGCGGCCAGCACGACACCGACCGTGGACAACGCTTTCCAATTCATCGTCAACCTCCGCAGGACGAGAAGAAAGGGCTTTCCCAACACGCTAGGAGCAGAACTCCCGGAAACAACACTCCAACCGGAGCAAACCTCGCGAACACCGGCTCATCGCCGAACGCGGCACGGACTTCGCACCCGCGCACCCACCCCGGCCCCTGATCGCGGAGGCGCTATCGTGCGTGGCGTCGTGGCGTTTTCGCTTCGCCGGCGGTCAGGTCGGACGCCGGGGCCCGGACTCCTCGGAGGGGATGGCCTTGATCAGCAACGAGATTCCACGCTGGGCCGATCAGCCCAGACCGTCGACCGCCGAAGAGTGGATCGCGAGAGGCCGTGCGGTCGCCCGAGTTCTCGCCGCCGACGCCGTGGAGCGCGACCGGGCCGGTGCGCCTCCGACCGCGGAAGTCCGCCTGCTCAAGGAATCCGGACTCGTGACCCTGCTGGGTCCGGCGGAGCACGGCGGCGCCGAGCAGCACTGGACCACCGCCTGCCGGGTGGTGCGCGAGGTCGCCGCGGGCGACGGTTCGATAGGCCAGCTGCTGGGCCACCACTACGTGTGGGCGTGGGCGATGCGGCTGGTCGGCACGCCCGAACAGATCGCCGAGGTCGACGAGCTCTACACCCGCAACGAGCACTTCTTCGGCGGCGTGGTCAACCCGCGCGACAACGACCTCATCGTCTCCGACGAGGGCGAGGCGCTGGTCTACCGCGGCAAGAAGTTCTTCTCCACCGGCGCCAAGGTCTCGGACCTGCTGGTGCTGGAGGGAACCCTGGAACCCGGCGGGCGCAGCGTGTTCGCGGTCGTGCCGTCCCGGCAGGACGGGATCACCTTCGGCGACGACTGGGACAACCTCGGCCAGCGGCTCACCGCCTCCGGCAGCGTGGAGATCACCGACGTCCGGGTGCCGTGGTCGGCGGCGGCCGGGTACGTCGACAAGCGTTACCGCTCTTCCGCTTTCAGCACCCTGCACGTGCCGGCGCTGCACCTGGTGTTCGCCAACTTCTACCTCGGCATCGCCCAGGCGGCGCTGCGCGCGGGCGTCGCCTACACCCGGCGGCACACCCGGGCCTGGCCCTACGGCGGCGAGGGCAAGAACTCCGGTGCCGAGGAGTTCTACGTCCTGGAGGGGTACGGCGACCTGCAGTCGAAGCTGTGGGCGGCGGAGACGCTCACCGACGCCGCCGGGGCGAACCTGGCGCAGCTGCTGCACGCCGACCGCGAGTCGGTGACGCGCGAGAACCGGGGCCGGGCAGCGGTTCTCGTCTCCGCGGCCAAGCAGCGGGCGATCGACGCGGGCCTGGAGACCGCCAACCGGGTCTTCGAGCTCACCGGGGCCCGCGCCACCGCGAACTCGGTCGGCATGGACCTCCACTGGCGCAACCTGCGCACCCACAGCCTGCACGACCCGGTGGCCTACAAGCGCGTCGAGGTCGGCAGGTACGCGCTGCTCGGCGACCTGCCGACCCCGTCGGCCTACACCTGAGCTACTCGGGAGCCTCGCCGTCGGCCCAGGTGCGCGGCGTGACGACGTGCAGCGCGTTGCGCGCGACCTTGAAGGTCTGCGGCGTGCTGGAGACGACCTCGCCGTCGATGTTGATCGGCTGCGGCTCGTCGGTGACGATCTCGACCGCACGGGTGCGGAACTGCTCGACCTGGTCGTTCGGCTCCCCGGTCTTGAGCCCGCGCACCACGCCGGCGAGCTGGCTGATGTTGCCCTGCCGGAGAACGGTGATGTCCAGCGCGTTGTCGTCGATGCCGGAGTCGCTGGCGGCGAGCTGCCCGCCGCCGAAGTAGCGGCCGTTGGCGACCGAGACCTGCAGCAGCTTGCCGTACTCGCGGTCCTCGTGGTCGCCGTCGGGGAAGCGCAGCTTCGCCGCGAACGGCCGGTGCTTGAGGAACGCCTTGGCGGTGGCCACCGGGTAGGCCAGCGGACCGACGTAGCGCTTCAGCTGAGGCGACATGGCCTGCGCGACCTCCGCGCCGATGCCCACCGAGGCCCGGTTGACGTAGTAGTTGTCCCCGCACAGCCCGAGGTCGACGTCGACGATGTGGCTGCCGAGGATGGTCTGGCAGGCACCGTCGAGGTCGTCGGGGATGTGCATGGTGCGGGCGAAGTCGTTCGCCGTGCCCAGCGGGAGCAGCGCGAGCGGGACGTCGCGGTGCGCGAGGCAGTCGACCACCGAGCTGACGCTGCCGTCTCCCCCGCCGACGATGATCAGGTCGTGGCCGCTCTTGGCCGCCGAGTCGACGGTCTCGACCAGCCGGGACGGGTCGTGCAGCGGATAGGTGGCTCCCAGGGGCACGCCGAGCTCGCGCAACCGGTCCAGGGCGTAGGCGTAGGCCTTGCCCCCGGTGCGCGAGTGCACGTTGACCACCAGGGCCGCTTTGGTGACAGGCCGCTCGATGCGAATGATCCGCCTCCTGCGAAGTTCGAGGACACCGATGGCGTCCTTTCTACCTCCGCCAGGTCGCGGACCGCACCCCATGGGGGTGTCGCGTCAGGCGCGGGCGCCGACGTCGGCGGTGACGACGCCGGTGGAGATCAGGCGGCGCTTGGCTCGGCGGGTGCCCCACGGGCCGTGCAGGGCGATCATGTCGGACGGGACCGGACAGGTGCGCCCGCCTTCGGCGATCCGGGTGAGGCCGGACTCCGGGCGGGGCTGGGCGTGCTTGGACACAGTTCTCACCAGCGAAAAGTAGGTAAAGAGCACAATTTGGGCAGGAGAGCACGCGCTGCCGGGATCAATTATGCGCCATCCGATGTCGATCTTCACGGCGGGGTCGTTGAACGGCGAACGGCCGGGCGAACTTCTTTCGCAATCCTTTGTGGACTGATCTGGTCCGCCCTCCGGCACACCGATTTCGAATTGGTTTCACTTTCCACTGAAGCAATAGGCGCCACCATCACGCGCCGGACGCCCCCTCGACGGGTCGCGTTCACCCCGGCATGCCATCGTTGCGGCATGACCGCCGGGCAGAAGGCCGAGCCGAACGCACCGCAGTCCACGCCCGACCTCGGGCAGCGGTTCCACACCGCGATGGAAGCCGTGACGCGAAGACTCCCCTTCGGGCTCTCGCGCGTCGTGGCACCCAGCTTCTTGGGCTTCGCGCTGATCAACGGCTCCACGTTCGCCTTCGACCTGCTGCTGCTCACCCTGTTCCGCAGCGCGCTGCACTGGCCGGTCCCGGTGGCCTTCACCGTCGCCTACCTGATCGCCTTCGCGCTGAGCTTCGTGCTCAACCGGGCGCTGAACTTCCGCTCGCACGCTCCCGTCGGACCGCAGGCGGTGCTCTACGCGGTGGCGATCCTGATCAACTACCTGGCGTTCATCCTCGGGCTCGGCAGCGGCCTGGCGGCGCTGGGCCTGCAGTACCACGCCTCGCGGATCATCGCGGGCCTGTGCGAGGCGGTCTACATGTACAGCGTGATGCGCTGGGTGATCTTCCGGGACACCGACGGGCGGTGAGCACCGGCCGCGCGGGCTAGGGTCCTCGACGTGCTGAGCTGCGTGCGCGGGGTGGTCCGCCGGCTGAAGTCCGCCGACCACGACTTCGTGCTGCGCTCCGCCTCGTGGCCGCGCAGCACCGCCGATCCCGCGCTGCGCGGGCTCACCCACCTCGCCGACCACAGCAAGCTGTGGCTGGGCGTGGCCGCGGTGCTGGCCACCAGGCACGGACGGCTGCGGCGAGCGGCCCTGCGCGGGACCAGCGCCATCGCGTTCACCAGCGCGGTGACCAACGGGATCGGCAAGCCGCTGCTCCCCCGCCGCCGACCGGCGGCGAACCTGCTGCCCGCGCGGCGCAGGCTCAGCGCACCGCCCTCGTCGTCGTCCTTCCCGTCCGGTCATGCCGCGTCGGCCGCCGCGTTCACCGCGGCCGCGTCGATGGAGGCGCCGGAACTGGGACTGGCGCTGCTGCCGCTGGCCGGGGCGGTCGCGTACTCCCGCGTGCACACCGGGGTGCACTGGCCGACCGACGTGCTCTTCGGCGCCGCGATCGGCACCGCGGTGGCGGTGGCGACCAGCCGGTGGTGGCCGGTCCGGCCTTCGACTCCCGGCATCGCGCGTCCGAGCACGCGCACGGTCGCGGTCGAGGACGGCGAGGGCCTGGTCCTGCTGGTCAACCCCTCCTCGGGCGATCCCGCCCGCGACCCCTCGGCCGAACTGGCCGAGCTGCTGCCGCGCGCTGAGCTGGTGCACCCGGTGCCCGGCAGCGACCTGACCGAGCGGCTGCACGCCCACCTCGACACCACCGGCGAGGCCAAGGCCCTCGGTGTGGCCGGAGGTGACGGCAGCGTCGCGGCGGCAGCGGCCGTGGCGGCGGTGCGCGGGCTGCCGCTGCTGGTGGTGCCCGCCGGGACGTTCAACCACTTCGCGCGCGACCTCGGGGTGACCAGCGCCGTCGACTCGGTCCAGGCGCTGCGCACCGGCTCGGCGGTCAACGTCGATCTGGGAACGGTGCTGGTCGACGACCTCCCGCAGCAGTGGTTCGTCAACACCGCGAGCCTGGGCGGCTACCCGGACATGGTGCGGCTGCGCGCGAAGTGGGCGCAGCGCTGGGGGAAGTGGCCGGCCGGAGCCGCGGCCCTGGTGCGGGTGCTGGCCAGGGCGGAGCCGATCCCGGTGCGGATCAACGGGATTCGGCGCAAGATCTGGCTGTTCTTCGCCGGCAGCAACGGCTACCAGCCCAAGGGGCTGGCCCCGACCTGGCGGCCCCGGCTGGACACGGGGGTGCTCGACGTCCGCTACATCCGCGCGGACCTGCCGTTCTCGCGAACCCGGTTCGTCGCGGGCGCGATCACCGGGGCGCTGTTCCACAACCGCGCCTACGTCCAGGAGGAGCGCGACCGGGTCCTGGTGGAGGTGCTCGGCTCACCGGTGGCGCTGGCCCGGGACGGCGAGGTGTCGTTGATGGGCAACGTCTTCGAGTTCGCCGCCCGCGACGGAGCGCTGCACGTCTACCGCCCGGAGTGAACGATCCCGGGGGCGCCGCGTCCCGCGTTCGGCGCCCCCGGGATCTCCGCGATCGTTCGTCAGGCGCCGATGGTGGCGGTGTCGATGACGAAGCGGTAGCGCACGTCGCTGCCGGTGACGCGCTCGTAGGCGGTGTTGACCTGGTCGGCGGAGATGGTCTCGATCTCCGCGCCGATGCCGTGCTCGGCGCAGAAGTCCAGCATCTCCTGGGTCTCGGCGATGCCGCCGATCATCGAGCCGGCCAGCGACTTGTTGCCGCCGATCAGCGAGAACGCGCTGTAGGACAGCGGCGTGCCCGGCGCACCGACGTTGACCATCGCGCCGCCGACGCGCAGCAGCCCCAGGTAGGAGTCGATCGGCAGCTCGGCCGAGACGGTGTTGAGGATCAGGTCGAAGCGACCGGCCAGGGTCTGGAAGGTCGACTCGTCGCTGGTCGCGTAGTAGTCCTTCGCACCGAGCTTGAGGCCGTCCTCCTGCTTCTTCAGGCTCTGGCTGAGCACCGTCACCTCGGCGCCCATCGCCGCGGCCAGCTTGACCGCCATGTGGCCGAGTCCGCCCAGGCCGACGACGGCGACCTTCTTGCCCGGACCCGCACCCCACTGGCGCAGCGGCGAGTAGGTGGTGATGCCGGCGCACAGCAGCGGCGCGGCGACGTCGAGGCCGATGCCCTCCGGGATGCCGCAGACGAAGGCGTCCTTGACCACGACCTGCTGGCTGTACCCGCCGTAGGTGTTCTCGCCGTCGAAGCCGACGCCGTTGTAGGTCTGGACGTTGCCCTTGACGCAGAACTGCTCGGTGCCCGCCTGGCAGTACTCGCACTCGCCGCAGGAGTCGACCATGCAGCCGACGCCGACGCGGTCGCCGACCTGGTACTTGGTCACCTCGGAGCCGACGGCGGCGACGGTGCCCGCGATCTCGTGGCCCGGCACCATCGGGAAGATGGCGGTGCCCCAGTCCTCGCGGGCCTGGTGGATGTCGCTGTGGCAGATGCCGGCGTAGGCGATGTCGATCAGCACGTCGTCCGGGCGCAGGTCACGTCGCGTGATCGTCGTCTGCTCCAGGGGTGCCCCCGGGGACGGAACGGCGATAGCGTTCGTGATCGTGCTCATGAACCCTCCAAGGAACAGCTTGTGCACACGCTCTCGATGTAAGAGCCTCCTTACATCGAGACGTAAGAGGGGTCTTACATATTCCGATCGGGAGCTGTGATCCAGGACATGGGCAGCAAGTACCACCACGGCGATCTGCGCGCCGAACTCGTGCGCGTCTCGCTGAAGCTGATCGCCGAGCGGGGCGTCGACGGCTTCTCGGTCGCCGAGGTGGCCCGCCGCGCCCAGGTCAGCCCCGGTGCGCCCTACCGGCACTTCCCCGACCGGGAGAGCCTGCTGGCCGGGGTGGCCACCGAGGTCGCCCGCCAGCTGGCCGACGAGGTCGAGCAGGCCGCCGCCGAGCAGGCCGACCCGGTCGAAGGCCTGGCCGCGGCAGCGGGCACCTACACCGGTTACCTGATCCGCCAGCGGGTCGGCATGGACCTCATCAACGCCGACGTCCTGCAAGGCCCCCGCTACGCCGAGCTCCACGACCAGACCCGGCGCCTCACCGACCAGTTCCTGCTCCGCACCATGTCGGTGGCCGCCCCGGCCGACGCCCTGGAGCTGATGGAGCAGCTGTTCACCCAGGCCCACGGCTACGGCGCGTTCTGGCTCAACGGGGTCTTCACCAAGCACGGCTACACCCCGGAGCTCGTGGTCGAGAAGTCCGCCCGGGCAGCCCGCGTGGCCGTGGAGGGCTACCGCCACACCACCGCCTGACCACCACCGCCCCCGACCGGTCACCCCCATGACCGGATTTCAATGGAAATCGCAACCCCGATTTCCATTGAACTCGTGATTCTGATCTCCATTGAAATCCGGGTTCGGGCCGCGGGAGCCGGGGTGGACCGCGGCAGTGCCCGCTGGGGGGTTCGCTCACGTGTGGACGGCGCGGGCCAAGTAGAGGCGCATGGCCCGGTGCTGGGCCGGGGAGAACTGCGGGGCCTCGGAGGTCATGGCTTGGATCGCCAGGGCCTTGACCTCGGGATCCGGGGCTTCTTCGGGTGCGAGGTCGCTCCAGAGGGCGTCGCCGTCGATGCCTGCCGCGAGCTCCGCGCGCCGGACCGCCTCGGCGAGTTCGACCTGGTCGCGGACGCACTCCTCGACCCTCGGGTCGTCGGGGTCGGCCGTGGCCAGGTGCTCGTAGTGGTCGGTGACGCGGTCGGTCAGCGCCCGCAGGTGCTCGTCGGTGGCGGCGAGGTTGTCGGTGGCGGCCTGCAGCACGGCGCGCTGCGGGCCGAACGCCTTCTCCACCAGCAGCAGCATGTCCCGCTGCTGCTCGCCCGGAACGCCTGCGAGCCGGCGCATCCGCGAGACCTGCTCGGTCTCGCTGCCGACCTCGCCGATCAGCGCCGGCGCGCCACCGGCGGCGCGCACCAGGCGCAGCGACTCGCGCTGCCGGGCGATCCGCGCCTCCTGCTCGGCCAGTTCCCGCTCGACGCCGTCGAGCAGTTCCTCCAGCCCGGTGGCACCGTCGGCGACGTCCTTGATCTGAGCCAGGCTCAGGCCGAGGTCGGCGAGCTTGCGGATCCACAGCAGGCGCGCGATCGCGGAGGTCCGGTAGACGCGCCGTCCGGCGGAGTCGCGTTCGGCCTCGCCCAGCAGCCCGACCTGGTGGTAGTGGCGGATGGTGCGGGGCGAGACGTCGGCGAGCTCGGCGACCTGGCCGATGGTCAGCGGCGTGTGCTGCAGCGGGTTCATGGCCAGCAGCCAACCAGTTGACGTCGCGTCAACCGCAAGTCATCGCCGCGCGGGTTCGGCGTCGAGGGCGCGGATCTCGCGGACGCTGTCGGCGAGGGTGCGGTCGCCGAGGGAGGTCAGCACGGCTCGTTCGGCTTCGGCGGTGAGGTTGGCGAAGAACTCGCCGGTGCGGGCGGCGACCATGCACACGTGCTCGCCGTCGGGCGAGCGCGCCCACAGCGGCTTGTCGCCGACGGCGCAGCGGTAGATCTCGGCGAGGGTGATCTCCTCGGCCGGTCGGCCCAGCCTGGCACCGCCGCCACGACCCTTGGTGCAGATCACCAGGCCTTCGCTGTGCAGCGGGACGAGGAGCTTGCGCACGAGGCTGGGGTTGGTGCTCAGCTCCTCGGCGAACTGGGTGGAACTGCGGACCTCGGAGCCCTCCTCGGCCGCGATGGCCAGCCGCATCATCACTTGGAGCGCGCGGCAGAACCGGATGTCGAGCACGTCTTCCACCTCCGTCCGCAGGTCAGGCCGCAGTCTAGCAACGCAACCATAATAGCGACTGTCACAGTTGCAGTTTCCTGAATCGAATATGTACCTTTGTCTTGCACACTTCAGCTCCGGGACGTCACGCCTGGAACGCAGGACAGGAGATCATCGCTGTGAGCAGTCGCGCTTCGCAGGCACTGGCCCGCCCGTTCACGCTCGGTTCCGCCGAACTGCCCAACCGCATCGTCATGGCGCCGATGACCCGCACCATGTCCCCGGGCGGCATCCCCGGCGAGGACGTCGCCGCCTACTACGCGCGCCGCGCCGCCGCGGGCACCGGGCTGATCATCACCGAGGGCACCTTCGTCGACCACCCGTCGGCGGGCATGAGCTCGCGCGTCCCCCGCTTCCACGGCGAGGAGCAGCTGGCCGGCTGGTCGCGCGTGGTCAAGGCCGTGCACGCCGAGGGCGGCAAGATCATGCCGCAGCTGTGGCACGTGGGCATCCAGCGCCCGGCCGGTGCCGGTCCGTTCAAGGACGCCCCGGTCGTCGGCCCGTCGGGCATCGGCCTCGACGGCGCGCCGGGCGCCGGTTCGCCGCTGACCCTGACCGACATCGACGACCTGATCAACGCCTTCGCCGAGGCCGCCTGGGCCGCCGAGCGCATCGGCTTCGACGGCATCGAGCTGCACGGCGCGCACGGCTACCTGATCGACCAGTTCCTGTGGGAGCGCACCAACAAGCGCACCGACGCCTACGGCGGCGACCACGTCGAGCGCACCAAGTTCGCCGCGGACATCGTCAAGGCGGTCCGCGAGCGGGTGTCCCCCGACTTCCCGGTCGTGCTGCGCTTCTCGCAGTGGAAGGCCCACAACTACGACGCCAAGCTGGCCGAGGACCCCGACGAGCTCGCCGACATCCTCGCGCCGCTGGCCGACGCCGGCGTCGACGCCTTCCACGCCTCGGGCCGCCGCTACTGGGAGCCGGAGTTCCCCGAGTCCGGCTCGGAGCTCAACGTCGCCGGGTGGGCCAAGAAGCTCACCGGCAAGCCGGTCATCACCGTCGGCTCGGTCGGGTTGGACGCGATGTTCGAGCCGGAGACGCTGGGCACCAAGGGCGCCTCGGTGGAGAGCATCGAGCGGCTGCTGGAGCGCTTCGAGCGCGAGGAGTTCGACCTGGTCGCGGTGGGCCGCGCGCTGCTCGCCGACCCGCAGTGGTCGGAGAAGGTGCTCGCCGACCGGCAGCACGAGCTCGTTCCGTTCGCCAAGGACGCGCTCGACACCCTCCACTGATTCAGTAGACGGCCTCCAGCAGTTCGAGGATCTCGCGTTCCTCCGGCAGGCGCGGCGCGTTGCGGGTCACCGCGTCCGACGCCGCGCCTGCCGCGATCGCGGGCAGCTGCTCCCGGTGCACGCCGAGCTCGCGCAGCGGTTTCTTGATCTCCAGCGCCGCCCCGATCCCGGCCACGGCGCCGATCGCGTCGGCGGCACCGAGGGCGGCCGCGGTGGTCGCGTAGGCGCGGTCGGCCTCGGCGGCGCTGAAGGCCATGACCTCCTCCGCCACCGCGGCCAGCGCCACGCCGTGCGGGATCCCGGCCTGGGCGGTCAGGGCGTGGCCGATGCCGTGGACCAGGCCCAGCCCGGACAGCGTCAGCGCGTGCCCGGCCAGGTGCGCGCCGAGCAGCACCTCGGACCGGGCGTCGAGGTCGGTTCCGTCCCGGTAGGCGGTGGGCAGCGACCGGCCGAGCATGGTGATCGCCTGCGTCGCGGAGGCCTGCGAGAACGGGTTGGCGCCCCGCGAGGCCAGCGACTCGACGCCGTGCACGAGCGCGTCGAAACCGCTGGCGGCGGTGATGGCCGGCGGCAGGCCGACGGTGAGCTCCGGGTCCAGCACGGCGATGCGCGGGCGGACCGACGAGTGTCCGATGTAGACCTTGCAGCGCCGGCAGGGGTTCTCGACGACGCCGAAACCGTTTGTCTCCGCGCCGGTTCCGGCCGTCGTGGGCACCGCCACCAGCGGAAGTCCGTCGAGCGGGTCGGCGGGTGGGTCGGACGCGGTCGCATCGGGGTTCGCCGCCAGCAGCGCGATCCCCTTGGCGGCGTCCAGGGCCGAGCCGCCGCCGACCGCGAGGACCACCGCCCGGCCGAACTCCCGCAGCCGGGCCGCGCCACGATCGACCTCGGAGACCGGCGGGTTGGGGCCGATGTCCTCGTGCACGACGTGCTCGACGTCGCCGAGCATCCGCTCGATCCGCCCCACGATCCCGCTGGCCCGCAGCTCTCGGTCGGTCACGACGAAAACCCGTTCCTCGCCGAGTGATTCGATGAACCCGGGCAGTTCCGCGAGCACCCCGGGGCCGAACTCCACCCGCCCTGCCGCTGCCACGCTCAGCCGATCCGACACCGCTGCACGGCCTCCTCGTCCAGTTCGACGCCCAAGCCCGGCCGTTGCGGCACCTCCAGCTCACCGGAGGCGTTGACCCGCACCGGCTCGGCGAGCATGAAGTCGCGCCGCTCCGGCGTCCAGCCCGGCGGGTCGTAGGGGTACTCGAAGAACGGTCCGCCGCCGACACCGGCCGACACGTGCAGGTTCGCCAGCAGCCCGATGCCGTTGGTCCAGCTGTGCGGCGTGAACGCGCGGTGCTTGTGCTGCGCCAGCTCGGCCAGCGTCCGCGCCCGGTGCATGCCCACGGCCAGCACCACGTCCATCTGGTAGACGTCCAGCACGTCCTGCTCCAGGTAGGACAGGAGTTCCGGGACGGAGTGGTGCATCTCCCCCGCCGCGATCCGCACGCCCGGGTTGTCCGCCCGGAGCCGCCGGAACCCGTCGGCATCGGGGTACGGGAGGGGTTCTTCGACCCAGAAGACGTCCAGTTCGGACAGCCGCCGGACCAGCCTTCGGGTGGCCGTGAGGTCGGTGGCGTCGGCGGTGTCACCGGCCATCCGCCACGACTGGTTGAGGTCGACCATGATCGCGAACTCGGGCCCCAGCGCGTCCCGGACGGCCGCGACCGCGGCGATGCCCTCCTCGGTGCGGTCCCGATCGATGCGGATCTTCATCGCCCGGAACCCGGATTCGCGCACCTGCCAGGCGACCTCGACCCGCTCCTGCGGCGACTTGAGCTCGGCGGTCGAGGCGTAGGCGGGCAGCGAGCGGGCGGCACCGCCGAAGAGGTTCGCGACCGGCAGGCCCGCGACCTTGCCGACGACGTCCCACAGCGCCGCCTCCAGCGGCCAGAACCGGCCGCCGTGGAAGTTCGCCGTCTCGATCGCCCGCACGTGCCGGACGATGTTGAGCGGATCCTGCCCGACGAACAGGTCCCGGACGGCCTCGAAGCCGTCCATCGCATCGCCGGAGCCGATGCCGGTGATCCCCTCGTCGGTGTGGACCCGGACGAGGGTGGCGTCGAAGTGCCCGCGCGGGTCGGGATCCCACGCCGCGCGCAGCGGCGGGTCGAGCTCCAGGCGGAGCCGGTCCAGGGTGATGTCGACGATCTGCATGGCGCCTCCGATCCGCTTCGACGTTAGGAACGCCCGGCCGCGACCGGCAAGCGATCTCGGCACATCGCAACGCGCGTTGCGCTCATGCCAACCGCCGTGCTTAAGCTCCGCGCATGCCCTCGACCAGGCCCACCGGGCACGGACTCCGCCGCGACCTGGCGTTGCTGGACGCCCTCGCCTCGCCGGAGGCGCAGCGCTCGGGCGGACTCGGCGTCGTGCGCATCGCCCAGCTGACCGGCCGCGAGAAGAGCCAGGTCTCCCGCGCGCTGCAGGCACTGGCGGAGGAAGGGGTCGTGGAGCGCGATCCGGACACGCTCGAATACCGGCTCGGGTGGCGGCTGTTCTCGCTGGTCGCGCGCACGGTCGAGGACCGGCTGGTGCGCACCGCCGAGCCCGTGCTGCACCGGCTGTCCGCCGAGCTGGAGGAGACCGGTCACCTGTGCGTGCTGCGCGACGAGGAGGTGCTGACCGTGCTGTCGGTCTCCGGGCACTCCTACCGCGCCCACGACTGGGAAGGCCGCGGCGTGCCCGCCCACTGCACCTCGGCAGGTCGCGTCCTGCTGCTCGACGCGTCCCCTGACGAGCTGCACATCCGCTTCCCCGCTGAACTCACCGGTGGCCACGACCCGAAAACCCGGTCGCTGCCGCAGCTCTGGGCCGAGATCCAGCGAGCGCGCCGCACCGGCTACGCCAAGGTCACCGAGGAATTCGAACCGGGCCTCTCCGGTGTGTCGGCTCCCATCCGGGACTTCCGGGGGCGGGTCATCGCGGCCCTCAACATCTCAGCGCCCACGACCTGCCTCCCCGACCTGGACGCGGCGGGCCGGGCGACGGCCGAGTCGGCCACCACGATCTCCACCCAACTCGGCTACCCGTTGCCGACTTCCGCCCCGCCTATGACGCCCACCTGACCGATTCCCGCGAAGCCGCAGCAGTCCGATGCGCTACGAGGCTGGGGCCGTCGTGGTGGATTCCGCCGGCTCGGCCGGGGCCGATGAGGTGGGCTCCGGCGGCGGGGGACTGGACGGCGGAGGTTCGCTCGGCGGCGGGGGCGGCGGCTCGCTCGAGGACGGCGGAGGCGGCGGGGCCGGTTCGGGAGCGGGTGCTGGAGCCGGGGCGGGTGCCGGAGCGGGCGCGGGCGCCGGTGCCGGGGCAGGCGCGGGTGCTGGAGCCGGGGCGGGTGCCGGTGCCGGGCCTGGCGGGGGTGCCGGCGGGGCGCCTGCCGGAGCCGGCCCTGCCGGGGCCGGGCCCGCGGGTGCGGGTGCCGTACCCATCGGCACCCCGGGCGGGGTGTCCACCAAGGACGGTGTGGGGTCCACCGCGCCGGGCGGCAGCCCCGGCGTGGTGATCACGCCCTTGGCGTAGCGGTCCGCCCAGGCCAGGACGGTGCGGACGTAGGTCTCCGAGGGGTTGTAGCGGAAGATGGCCGCGGCCAGCTGGTTCCGGTCGCGGAGGTTCCCGCCTCCCGCGCACAGGTAGCGGCCGGAGGTCAGGGCCGCGTCGAAGACGTTGTGCGGGTCGGCGCCGCGGTGCGCGTAGGAGCGCCAGGTGCTCGGGATGAACTGCATCGGCCCGACCGCCCGGTCCCACGCGGCGTCGCCGTCGAGCCCGCCGCCGTCGGTGTCGCGGATCGCCGCGATGCCCGGTCCGCCGGTCAACCGCGGCCCCAGGATCGGCGAGTGGGTCCGCCCGGCGGCGTTGACCTGCCCGGACCTGGCGTGGTTGGACTCCACGCGCCCGATCCCGGCCAGCACCGACCAGTGCAGGCCGCATCCCGGGTCCGACTTCGCCAGCGAGTCCTGCGCGCGCTGGTAGGCGGCCAGCACGACGCCGGGAATCCCCAGCGTCCCGGGCGGGATCTGCCCCAGCCGTCCCGTACCGCGTTCGATCCCGCCGCGCCGGAGGTCCTCGTGGAACCGAGGGCTGAGGACCGGATCGTGGGACGTGCGCCCGTTGACCCCCGTGCGGTTGCCGGCGGGAGGCTTGGGCGCCGGTGCGGTCGCCGCGTGCGGACGTTGGTCGCCCGCGTCGAGCGTCGAATCGCTGCGCATCGCGAGGACCGGCAGCAACGCCACCAGGACTCCGGTGGTGACAGCGGTGAACCGCTCTCCCCGGCTGAACTCGTCCGGCAACGTCAACGCCCGCACCTCCTACTTCCCGCCCACGTCGGATGTGAACGGTTCGCGACCCCGGGTAACCCGCATTCTTCAAACGCGCACCGGGGGCCTGTACCGCCAATCGGCGGAATTGGTTCAACCAATTGGAAGCACTGGTTTCCACTTGTTGATCTCCGTTCGCGGTACGGTCGCCAGATGGACGACTACGCGCACATCCTGACCGAGCGGGACGACGCGACCGTCACGATCACCATGAACCGGCCGGCTCGCCGCAACTCCCTCTCCCACGACCACCTCGCCGAGCTGCTCGCGGCCTTCCGGGCGGCAGGCGAGTCCGACGCGACGGGAATCGTGCTCGCCGGTGCCGGCCCGGTGTTCTCCGCGGGGCACGACTTCGGCGACGTCGCCGCGCGCGACCTCACCGGGGTGCGCGAACTGCTCCAGCTGTGCACCGAGCTGATGGACACCATCCAGTCGGTGCCGCAGGTCGTGCTGGCCAAGGTGCACGGCCTGGCCACCGCCGCCGGGTGCCAGCTGGTCGGCGCCTGCGACCTGGCGGTGGCCGCCGAATCGGCGGGGTTCACGCTGCCCGGCGGCAAGGGCGGCTGGTTCTGCCACACGCCCGCGGTCCCGGTCGCCCGCAACATCGGCCGCAAGCGGCTGATGGAGATGGCGCTGACCGGTGACGTCATCGACGCGGCCACCGCGCTGGACTGGGGTCTGGTCAACCGGGTCGCCGCCGACGACGCGCTGGACGAGGCAGTCGGCGACCTGCTCGCCCGCGCGACGCGCGGCAGCCGCACCAGCAAGGGCCTCGGCAAGCAGACCCTCTACGCCCAGCTCGGCCGGCCCGAGCAGGACGCCTACGCCATCGCGCTGGAAGTCATGGCCGCCGCATCACAGCTCCCGGCCGCCCGCGAAGGAATGGCCGCGTTCCTCGAGAAGCGCCACCCCGCCTGGCCCGACTAAGCAGCCTCCAGAAGCGGGGTTGGTTGGGTCCAGGGGGCGGCCACTTCGAGCTGGCGGGCGAGGCGCAGCAGCAGCGCTTCGCTCTGCAGCGGACCGACGAACTGCACGCCCAGCGGCAAGCCGGTGCCGGTGCGGTGCAGCGGCAGGCTGATCGCCGGGCGTCCGGTGATGTTGGCCAGCTGCGTGTAGGGCACCCAGGCGAGGTTCTTCTCGACGATCTGGTCCACCATGCCGATCAACCGCAGCACGCGGGTGGTCCTGGTGCGCACCAGAACCCGGGAGATCGCCTGCAGCGAGGGCGGGGTTTCCAGCGATCCCACCTGGATCGGCGGCTCACCCAGGCTGGGCGTCAGCAGCAGGTCGTAGCGGCCGTGGAAACCGGCCAGCGCCGCGACGTGCTCGCGTCGCCGCTCCTGGGCCTGCTGGAGCTCGGCGGCACCGGCCATCCGGCCCAGCGCGGCCATCATCAGCGTGTCGGGCTCGAACCCCTCGTCCCCGCAACCGGTTTCGCGCCTGATGCGGTCGGTCTCCACGGCCTGGTGGACGAACCACATCAGCAGGAAGTCCCGCCCCAGCTGGCGGTCGTCGTGCGGCGGGTCGACCTCCTCGACCTCGTGGCCGAGTTCGGTGAGCAGCTCGGCCGCGCGTTCGACCGCCCGCACCGCCTCGGGGTGCGGCTGCTCGCGCAGCGCGCAGCGGGCGGTGTAGCCGATGCGCAGCGTGCCGGGTGCCTCGTCGAGCTGCTCGGCCAGCGGCCGATCCGGCAGGGCCGTCGCGAAGGGGCTGACGGGTTCGGGCCCGATCAGCGCGTCGATCATGGCGGCGGAGTCGCGCACGGTGCGGGAGATGACGCCGTTGGTGGCCAGGCCGTTGAGCTGCTCGCTCTCGACCGGCCCCGCCGGCATCAGCCCGCGCCCGGGTTTGAGGCCGACGAGCCCGTTGCAGGCCGCGGGGATCCGGATGGAGCCGCCGCCGTCGCTGGCCGCGGCGACCGGCACGATCCCCGCCGCCACCGCTGCCGCCGAGCCGCCCGAGGAGCCGCCCGGGGTGCGCTGGAGGTCCCACGGGTTGCGCGCCGGGCCGAACAGGACCGGCTCGGTGACCCCCTTGGAGCCGAACTCGGGCGTGTTGGTCTTGCCGAAGACGACCAGGCCGGCGTCCAGCCAGCGCTGCACGACGGTGTCGGTCTTGGTGGCCTTGCGGCCGGCCAGCGCGCGGCACCCGTCGGCGCTCTGGGTCCCGGCCAGGTCCTGGTGCAGGTCCTTCAGCAGGAACGGCACACCGGCGAACGGGCCGGAGAGCTCCCCGGCGACGCGCTGCCCGGCGTGGTCGTCGAGCCAGGCGACGATCGCGTTGATGGCGGGGTTGACCGCCTTCGCCCGGGACCTGGCCGCCTCCAGCAGCTCGCTCGCCGTCACCTGTCCCGACGCGATCAGCTCGGCCAGTCCCAGGCCGTCGTGCCGCAGGTATTCCTCGACGTCCACCCGTTCTCCTCTGCCACCGTCAGCCGAGCGCGTCGCAGCCGAGCTCCAGGCTCTGCCGGAACAGCGCGTGCTGCACCTCAGGAATCGCGCCCAGCATCTCCGCCTCGATCCCCGAGATCAACGGGTCGCACCGTTCCAGCAGGTCACGGCCTGATGGCGTGAGGGCGATGAGCAGCACCCGGCGGTTGTCCGGGTCCCGGTGGCGTTCGAGGTGACCGTTGCGCTCCAGCGCGCGCACCATCTCGTTCATCGTCTGCGGCGTGACGAAGGAGCGGCGCGCCAGCTGGGCCGACGACAGCCCGTCGCGGTGCCGCAGCACGGTCAGCGCGGTGAACTGCGGCGTGGTCAGCCCCAGCGGGCGCAGCGCCTCGTCCATCCGGGCCCGGATGGCCAGTTCCAGACGCTTGACCAGGTACAGGGTCAACGGCTGAGCATCGTCGGCGGTCACCACCCCATCATCGCGCATTTTCACCGTCCGTTCCGCTCCGATCGCGACGCACTGCGGCTCCGGCACCCGCACGGCCGAGCAGGACGGGTGCCGGAGGGCGCGCGTCAGTCCTTGTAGGCGGAAAGTCCTGGCTTGTACGACTTGTCGTCCAGGAACTGGCTCATGCCCTTCTGCCTGCCGTTGGTGTCGTCCAGGAACTGGGACTGCTCGAACTTGGCGTAGAGGTAGTCCTCGGCCTGCTCCCACGGCATGTCGCGGGCGACCTTGTAGCCGACCTTGGCCGCGCGCAGCACGACCGGGTTGGTGGTGGCGAGCTTGGCGGCCAGTTCGCGGGTGCGCTCGCGCAGCCGCTCGGCGGGGACCGCCTCGTTGACCAGGCGCATCTCGGCGGCACGACGACCGTCGAAGAGTTCGCCGGTCATGATGAAGTACAGCGCGTCCCGCTGGCTGACGGTGGCGGCCAGGGCGCGGGTGACCACGCCGCCGGGCGGGATGCCCCAATTGATCTCCGACAGCCCGAACTGGGCGTTCTCGGCGGAGATCGCCAGGTCGCAGGCCACCAGCGGGGTGAAGGCGCCGCCGAAGCACCAGCCGTTGACCATCGCGATGGTCGGCTTGGACCAGTTGGCCAGCCGCTTCCACTGCCACTCGGCGCTGGCGCGGCGCACCCTGATCTGCACCGACGGGTCGTCGGCCTCGTCGACCTCGCGGAAGTACTCCTTGAGGTCCATGCCCGCCGACCAGGCCTCGCCGGCCCCGGTGAGCACCAGGACGCGGCATCGCGGGTCGGCTTCGAGGGCATCGAGGGTGCGCACCATCTCGTCGTTGAGGGCCGGGTTCATCGCGTTGCGCTTGTCGGGGCGGTTGAGCGTCACCCAGGCGATGCCGTCCTCGAAGTCGACGAGAACCGTGTCACCCCAGGGATTTCCGTCATGCGAAGCGGGCATGGTGAACCTCTCTGCCTAACGCTGACCATCAGGAAGCCTGATTGTTTTCAGGTCGATCGTGAGCTCAACTCACGAGCCGGGGCAAGTTCTTGTGACCTGGAGCACGCGAAAACCGTCAGAGGCCCTGATGGTCAGGCGCGGTGTCCGGTCGCCTCCACCGCGACCTCGACCCGGGAGCGCACGCCGAGCTTGGCCAGCACGTGCGAGACGTGCACCTCGATGGTGCGCCGGGAGGCGAACAGTTCGGCGGCGATCTCCGGGTTGGACTTGCCGTCCCCGACCAGCAGCGCGACCTGCCGTTCGGTCTTGGTCAGCGCCTCCCAGCCGGTGGTGGCGCGCAGCCGCTTGGCGCGCGGCGTCCGGATCCCGTGCGGGAGCATCCTGGCGGCGGCGCGCTGCAGGTCCCAGTTCGCACCCAGGTTGTTGAAGATCTCCACCGCCTGCACGTAGGCCTTGCGGGCGGCGGGGATCTCGCCGCGCTCGGCCAGGACCGCCGCCAGGTCCTCCAGGGCCCGGGCGCGCTTGGGCGGCTGGTTGGTCTTGTCGTAGTGCTCGATGGCGGCGCGCAACGTGATCGGGTCGCCGTCGAGCAGGCCGCGGCAGTGCTGCGCGGCGGCGAGGATGTTGGGCGCGGCGCCGACCGTGGCGCCCTGCACGCAGGCGTTGGTGGCGCGGGCGGCGGTCTCCTCGTCGCCGGTCTGCAACGCGAACCGGACCAGCATCGGCAGCCACACGTAGTTGCTGCCGATGCGCTCGCTGGCGTCCAGGGCCTCGGTGAGAATGGCTTTCGCCCGCTGCAGGTCGCCATCGATCTCGGCGCCCAGCACACCGGCCACCATCAGGAAACCCGAGTTCTCCTGGGAATCCGGCGTCGCCTCCCCGGCCACCGCCAGCTGCTGTTCGAAGGCCTCGCGCTGGCCGCGATACCCGGCCAGCATCGCCGAGAGCCCGTGCAGCCAGCGCAGTTGGTGCGGGGTCATCTCCCCGGTGAGCTCACCGGCAGCCTGCAGCTCGGCGGCGGCGTCGTCCCAGCGGCCGACGGTGAAGTAGTGGTTGGCCGCCGACAGCCGCACGACGGCCAGCCGCGACGGGGTGGCGCTGCTCTCGGCGATGGCCAGCATCTCGTGCAGCACGGTCTCGGCCTCGGCGGCGTGCCCGAGGGCGAACAGCAGCATCATCCGGTTGCTGAGCACCTGGAGCCGCAGGTCGGCGTTCTCCAGGGAATCGCCGAGCGCGGCTCCGGCCTGCTGGTAGCTGACGAGGGCTTCGGCGAGATCGCTGTTGCGCGCCCGCGCGGTGCCCCGCACGTGCAAGGCGAGGCCGAGCGCGTAGTCGTCGCCGGATTCGCGGGCCTCGGCCAGCGCCCGGCCCACGGTCTCGTCGGATTCGGTGAAGTTGCCGGCCATCAGCTGCGCTTGGGCGAGCGTGGCGCGCATCCGGGCCAGCCACCGGAGCCCGAAACCGGGTGTGGCCTCGGCTTCGGCGACCAGGGCGGCGGCCTCGTCGCCCTTCCGGCGCACGGCCAGCGACCACACCCGGTACCAGCTCAGCTCCGCGGCGCAGGCCGGGTCGTCGACCTCCTCCAGCGCGCGTTCGCTGAGCTCGTGAGCCCGTTCGGGGCGGTCGAGCTGCACCAGCGCCAGCACGCGCGCGGCCAGCAGGACGTCGCGCTGCTCGGCCTTGGCGGGCATCGGGACGAGCGCGGCTTCGAGGACTTCCGCGGCGCAGGCCGGGACACGGTGGGCCAGCGCGCGACCGTTGCGCGCCAGCCAGTCCAGCCCCCAGTCGTCGACCTCGTCGTCGCCGATGGTGATCGAGGCGAGCAGCTGCTCGCCGATCCGCTCGACGGGAGCCCCGGAGTCCTCGAGGACCCGCGCCGCCTGCTCGTGCAGCGCCAGCCGCAGCGCGGTCGGGGTGGTCTCGTGGAGGGCCTGGCGGACCAGCGCGTGCTGAAAGCTCAGCTGCAGCCCCGATTCCACCAGAACCCCGGCGGTCAGGGCTTCCTCGATGTAGCCGACCAGCGCGGACACGGGACGTTCTGAAACGGTGGACAGTTCGGTCAGCGAGAACGTGGAGCCCAGCAGCGCAGCCATCCGCAGCAGGCCGGTGGTCTGGCTGTCGAAGAAGGCGAGCCGCCCGACGACGGCTTCGGCCAGCGAGCGCGGCATCCCGGCGTCACCTTTGACCAGCTCGGAGCGGCCATCGGCGACCGCCAGGCCGCCCTCGCGGGTCAAGCCGTTCACGATTTCCCCGACGTAGCGCGGGTTTCCGGACGCTCCGGCCAGAACTCGGCGCAGCTTCGGGCCGACCTTCACCGACCCGCTGAGCTTCGCCGCCGCCGAGGCCACCGCCGTCTCGTCCAGCGGCGGCAGGACGAGACGGCGTGCTCCGGCACGGGTTCCGGTGTGCGTGCGCGCGGGACGCGCGGCGCCGATCAGCAGCAGCGGCAGTTCCTCGGTCAGCCGGGCGAACCGCTGCCACACCTGCACGCTCGCGTCGTCGGCCCACTGGATGTCGTCGACGACCACGACCAGGGGCGCGTCGGCGCACCACGTGACGACGAGTTCGGCGAGCTCGTCGGCGACCGGCGCCGCCGGCCCGTCGGCCGCCCCGGAGAGCCGCTCGTGCAGCGCCCGCAGCTCCGGTTCCGCCGACTGGGGCCCGACGCCGAGGCAGTCGAGCACCAGGCGCAGCGGGAACTGCCGGCTGAACCGGTCGGCGGTGGCGTGGCGCACCGCGCAGCCCTTGAGGGCCGCTTCGGCGAGGATCCGGCTCAGCAGAGCGGTCTTGCCGATCCCGGGCTCACCCTCGATCCACAGCGCCGCACCGGTGCCGTCGATCACCGACCCGACCAGCCGCCGCAGCTCGTCGAGCTCCGCATCACGGCCGAAGACCACCGGTTCCGCCGTCGTCACGCCGCGAGCCTAGCGGCTGCGGGACCGCGCGAAGCCGGAAGTGATCAACGCCGGCCCAAGATGGGGGCTAGCCCCACCGGGGGTGGGGCTAGCCCGCGGTGATGCCGAGCCGACACGACAGATCGGAGGTGAACACACCATCGGGATCCACCGAATCGCGCACCCTCCGCCACTCGTCGAGCCGCGGGTACATCCGGCGGATCATCTCCGGGGTCGTCCGGGAGTCCTTCGCGAAGTACAACCGCCCACCCGCGGCCAGCACCATCTCGTCGAGCTGCCTGCAGAACCCGTCCAGGCCCTTCTTCATCGGGAAGTCCAGGCTCAGCATGTAGCCGGGGTTCGGCCACGACAGCGGTGCCGGGCTCCCCTCCCCCATGCGCTTGAAGACGTTCAGGAACGACCGGTGACCCGAGTGGGCGATGGCGACGGATCGCGCGGGCGCGGAACGCCCGAACGTCGCTGTGACCAGCCATTCCGCCGGTCCCCGCGTGTCGCGGTCGGCCGGTTCGAAGGCGCCGGCCGACCGCGCGAGCAGGTCAGGAGGTGTGGTGCACCTCTTGGAGGCCGTAGACCGGGGTGGGGATTCCCTCTGCCCTCGCCTTGAGCTGGAGGGCGAGGTAGAGCGAGTAGTGGCGGGACTGGTGGAGGTTGCCGCCGTGGAACCACAGGCCCTGCTGCTGGGTGGGTTTCCACATGTTGCGCTCCTCGCCCTCCCACGGGCCGGGGTCCTTGGTGGTGTCCGAGCCCAGGCCCCACACCTTGCCGACCTTGTCGGCGACCTCCTGGCCGACGATGTCACCGGCCAGCCCGTTCATCGACCGGAAACCCGTTGCGTAGACGACGAGATCGGCCTCCAGCCGCGTTCCGTCGGTGAGCACGACCTCGTTCTCGGTCAGCTCCTGAACGTCACCGCTGGCGAGCTTGACGCTGCCGTTGGCGACGAGCTCGCTGGCACCGACGTCGATGTAGTAGCCCGATCCGCGGCGCAGGTACTTCATGAACAGGCCCGAGTCGTCGTCGCCGAAGTCGAGCTGGAAACCGGCTCGCTCCAGCCGCGCGTAGAACTCCGCGTCCTCCTCGCGGATCAGGTCGAACGCGGGTTTCTGGAACTCGTTGAGGATCCGGTACGGGATGGAGGCGAAGATCAGGTCCGCCGTGCGGGTGTCGATGCCCGAAGCCACGGCTTCCTCCGAGTACAGCGGCCCGAGGCTGTGCCTCATCAACGAGTCCGACCGCACCACGTGGGTCGAGGAGCGCTGCACCATCGTGACGTCGGCACCCGCCTCCCACAGCGCGCCGCAGATGTCGTGGGCGGAGTTGTTCGAGCCGATGACCACCGCCTTCTTGCCCCGGTAGGCGTCCGGTCCCGGGTGCTGGGAGGAGTGGTGCTGGTCGCCCTCGAACCGGTTCTGACCTGGGAAGACCGGCACGTTCGGCTTGCCGGAGACGCCGAGGGCCATCACCAGCTGGCGCGGCCGGAGCGTGATCTGCTCGCCCGCGCGGTCGACGACCAGCTCCCACTGGCCGTTGTCCTCGTCGTACTTGGCGCTGAGCGCGGTCGTGGAGCCCCAGTAGTTGAGCTCCATGACCTTGGTGTACATCTCCAGCCAATCGCCGATCTTGTCCTTCGGCGCGAACACCGGCCAGTTGTCCGGGAAGTCGATGTAGGGCAGGTGGTCGTACCAGACCGGGTCGTGCAGGGCCAGCGACTTGTAGCGCCTGCGCCAGGAATCGCCGGGCCGCTCGTTGCGCTCGACGATGATCGTCGGCACCCCGAGCTGGCGCAGCCGCGCGCCGAGCGCGATGCCGCCCTGCCCACCACCGACGATGACGACCTCGGGCTGCCGGGTGTGACCGAGTTCGGCGAGTTCGGTCTCCCGCTCCTCCAGCCAGGTCACCCGGTCCGGGTTGGCGCCGTGCTCGGCGCCCTTGGGCCTGCGGTGGTTCTTCGGCTCCTCGTGGCCTTTGAGCTCGTCGAGGGTGGTCAGGAACGTCCAGGCCTTGTCGTTGACGAGACGCAGGTGGCCGGTGCCCCGGCCTGCGGCGGTCTCGAAGGAGAACCAGGCCTCGGTGACGCCGTCGGCCTCGGTCGGCTCATCCAGCACCGCGAAGCCGCCGGGTGCCGCGTGCGCCAGCGTTGCCCGCAGCATCGCCGCGATCTCGGCGCGCCCCTCGGACGTCTTGATGTTCCAGGTGAGCGCGATGAGATCGCGCCAGTAGCTGTCCTCGCCGAACAGCGACACCGCACGATCGGTGTCGCGGGCGGCGATGGCCTCGAAGAACTCGGACATCCACTGCTCGACCCGGGTCCGGGTCGCGTTGTGCTCCACTGTCTGGCTCACGGACTACCTCCCGCGCGGGCGTCGTTGCCCTCTCGCCGCGACACCCTGAGTGGTCGCGATCGCGTTCACCGTCATGGAGCCACACCGACCGCCGCCGCGCACGGGTTGCAGGGGGTTGCAACCGGCTCAGCCGCCGCGCACCGCCGGGGCGGTGGAGTGCGGGAGCAGCGATCCCGGGTCGTTGGGACGCAGCACCTCGACCTCCACGTTCTCGCTGAACCGGTAGGGCCGCCTGCTCAGCAGGCATCCGAGGTTGCGGCGCAGCCGGGACATCTCGGCCCGCACGGTGACCGTGCGCCGCTCGTCCCCGAAGACCTCGGCGGCGAGCTGCCCGGCCGTGCACCCGCCCGGCTGGACCGCCAGCAGGAACAGCAGCTCCGCGTGCCGGGGGCTCAGCGGGTGGTTCCAGGTGCCGGAGGCCGAGTTCACGTCGATGCGGGCCTGCGAGTTCCGCAGGTCGAGCCGCACGCGGGTGCGTTCGTCGAACGTCGCGGTGGGGTCGTCGTCGAGCAGCCGCACCAGCCAGCCGCCCGGCACCGGCTCCACGGAGCACTCGCCGAGCGCGGGCAGCCACGCGCGGCCCGCGCCGCAGTCGACCGGCAGCGCGATGTGGTTGACCGGCGCGATGCCGGAGGACGCGGCGACCCACCCGTGCGGGTCGGTGACCACGGCCGGTCCGGGAACCCGCGACAGGATCGGGACCGCGCTCCCGCGCAGGGCTTCGATCGCGGCGAAGTGGCTGGTGAGCAGCTGGGCCTCGGCCAGCTGCGCCACGGTCTGCACCAGCGCCAGAGTCGTCGGGCTGACGGTGGCGGCCGGTCCGGACAGGTCCACGACGCCGAGCAGCCCACCGGTCCGGGGATCGCGCACGGGCGCGCTCGCGCAGGTCCAGGCGTGGTGGGTGCGCACGTAGTGCTCGGCGGAGTAGACCTGCATCGGCTGGCCGGTGACCAGCGCCGTTCCGATCGCGTTGGTGCCGACGACGTCCTCGCCCCAGCTCACGCCCTCGACGAATCCGAGCGCGTCGGCGTTCCGGCGCACGGCGGTGCTGCCGTCCCGCCACAGCACGTGCCCGTCGGCGTCGGTGATCACCATGATGTTGGCGGTCTGCTCGGCGACACCGCCGAGCCTGCCGCGCAGCAGCGGCAGCACTTCCGACAGCGGGGACGCGCGCCTGCGCTCGACGAGCTCGTCGGACCGCAGCGAACGGCCGCGGCCGCCGCGCTCCGGGTCGAGGCCGCGCGTGCGCATCCGCGTCCAGGACGCGCCGATCACCGGGCGAGGACGTGCGGGCGGGGTTTCACCGGCCACGGCGGCGTCGTGCACCCGGGCGAGCAGCCGCGCGTACCGGTGCGGGTCCTCCCCGACCGGCAACGCTGCCTCGAAGCGCTCGTCACGCACGGCCACAGTGTGGCCCACATCTCACGGTGCGCCAAGGGTCGCGACCTTCGCGTGGGTCGTTCTAGGTCGTGGTCTGCGGCCAGTCGATGTGGTGGTCGTAGGCCCACCCCCGGCCCATCGGGGGTTTGCGCTGCCACTCGACGAGGCGCTTGGCCTTGGTGCGCAGGCCGCGGAGGCGGCGGGCCAGCGGGTGGTGGGCGCGGCTGGTGCCCAGCCTGCCCATCGCGACGACGGCCTCCACCCGGTCGCGGCGGAGCCCTTCGAACGCGGCGAAGGCCGCTGCCGGGGTGGCGTGGTCGCGCAGGCAGCGGGCGAGCTGGACGCCGTCCTCGACGGCCATCGCCGCTCCCTGCTCGGACGCGGGCGGGGCGACGTGCAGGGCGTCGCCGATGATGATCGCCCGGTCGGTGTGCCAGCGCGGCACGTGCGGCAACGCGTGGTCGTCGAAGGACAGGATCCGGTCGGAGTTGCCGACGACGGTCGGCGCGATCGTGTCCTCCCCGGCGAACAGCACGCTCATCTCGGCGCGCAGCTCGTCGGTGTTCTGCGGGTCGTCGCGGCGGCGCGGATCGGGCGCGCGCAGGCTGGTGAACCAGAAGCAGCCACCGGAGTGGGAGTCGCGGGTGGCGGCGAAGAACGCCTTCGCCCCCAGGTAGGAGCGCAGCACCTCCGGCGGCGGTGGTTCGCAGCCCGGGTCGGCGGCGTAGCCGTAGACCGTGCGGGTGCCGAGCCGTTCCGGTTCCGGGCCGTCGGGGTTGATGCGCCCGCGCACCAGGGAATTCGCGCCGTCGGCGCCGACGAGGACGTCGCCCTCGACGGTGCTTCCGTCGGCCAGCGTCACCGCCGGCTGCTCGACGTCGGCGTCCACGGCGCGATGGCCGTGGCGGAACTCCGCTCCCCGGTCGATGGCCTGCTCGCGCAGGACCGCCGAGAGCACCGGCCAGTGCATGACGCGCGGCAAACCGCGCTCGCAGCTCGGATCGGCCCCGAGCGCGTACCCGAGGCGACTGCCGTCCGGCCGGATCCGCTCGCTGCGCACCAGCGGGAACGAGCGGGCGATCAACGGCTGGTGCGCGCCCACGGCCCGCAGCGCGTCCATCCCGTTCGGGCTCAGCCGGACCACGGCTCCCTCACCGTGATCGGCCGGCCGCGACTCCACCACGGTCACACCGATTCCCGCGGTCCGAAGGGCCAGCGCCAGCGCCGTCCCCGCGATTCCTCCCCCGCTGACAACGACGTGCACCACTCATCCCCCAGCGCGCTCAACCCGGCCGAGACGGGCAACTCGCTCCGCACTCTAGCCGCGGCTGCCCTCACCACGCCGCGAAAACCCCGGAACTGTCCGAAACACCCGAGCACCGCGTCGCCCACCCGGGCGGACTCACCGGTCCGGAACCCGACCGCGTGGATGTTCGTGGCGGCCATGTCATCGCTGTTCCTGCTGCTCGGCACGCTCAACGCCTACGGCCAGGTTCTGGTCGGCGAGGCGCTCGGGGTTCCGGTCCGGATCGCGTCGGTGATCATGATGTCCTTCTGGGGCGCGAACCTCGTTGCGAGCCTGAGCATCTCGCGCTGGTCCGACCGGATCCAGCGGCGCACGCCGTTCCTGCTCGCCGGCGGCAGCGCCACGGCCGCGGCCCTGACGATCCTCATCGCACTGCTCCCGCTGGGGACCGCGGCTCCGACGCTGGTCGTCGTCGCGGTGTTCATCGGGCTGGGCGTCGCGCTCGGCGCGGTGTTCGGCCCGTGGATGGCGGCCTTCGCCGCCTACGTCGAGGAGACCCACGTCGACGCCCAGGGCACGGCTTTCGGCCTGCAACACCTGATCAGCCGCCTGGTCGTGCTCGGAGCCGTCCTGCTGGCGCCCCGGATCGCCGACGCCGCCGGCTGGTCGGCGTGGCTGCTGGTCACCCTCGCCGCCACCGGCGCGTTCATCGCCCTCGTCCTAGCACTGCACCGCCGAGCCCCGGAGCGCACGCCCGAACCCGTCGAGCAGCGCTCCGCAGCCGGGTGAGCACCGGTGGCCGCGGCGTCGCGATAGCGTCGTGGGATGGCCATCAGCGAAGGTGACAGGGATTTCCTGCGGCGTGCCGTGGAGCTCGCCGAGCGGGCGCTGGAGTCCGGCGACGAACCGTTCGGGTCCGTGCTCGTCTCGCCCGAGGGCGAGGTGCTGTTCGAGGACCACAACCACGTCTCGGGCGGGGACCACACGCAGCACCCGGAGTTCGCGATCGCCCGGTGGGCGGCCCAGAACCTCGTCGCCGAGCTGCGCCCGCGGTGCACCGTCTACACCTCCGGCGAGCACTGCCCGATGTGCTCGGCGGCCCACGGCTGGGTCGGCCTGGGCCGCATCGTCTACGCCTCCTCGACGGCGCAGCTGGGCGAATGGGCCACCGAACTAGGACTTCCGCTCTCCCCGATCGCGGCGTTGCCGATCGAAGCCGTCGTTCCCGAGGCCGAGGTCGACGGGCCCGACCCCGAACTGGCGGCGGAGGTGCGGCGACTCCACTCCCGGCGGGTGTGACCTCCCACGAGCGTGTGCGGTGCGCGACAGCCGGACGCGCCTCCGCGGATTCCGAGGGCTCGACGGTTAGCTTGATCGGCGATCATGTCGGAGCACGACGTCGGGGGACGAGTGAGCACACGGGAACGGTTACGAGCGCTGGTCGACGCGCCGCGATTCCAGCAGGTCATCATCGGTGTCATCCTGGTCAACGCGGTGACGCTGGGTTGCGAGACCTCACCGGCGCTGGTCGCCGAGCACGGGGAGCTGCTGCACGCGGTGGACCGGATCGCGCTGGCGATCTTCACCGTCGAGCTCGCCGCCCGCCTCTACGCCCACGGCCCGAAGTTCTTCCGCGATCCGTGGAACTGCTTCGACGCGGTCATCGTCGGCATCGCCCTGCTGCCCACCTCCAGCTCGTTCGGGGTGCTGCGAGCGCTGCGGATCCTGCGGGCGCTGCGGCTGATCTCCGCCATCCCCAGCATGCGCCGGGTGGTCGGGGCGCTGCTCGGAGCGCTTCCCGGCATGGCCTCGATCGCCGCGCTGCTGGGGCTGATCCTCTACGTCGGCTCGGTGATCGCCACCAAGCTGTTCAGCGCGGTCGCACCGGAGTACTTCGGCGACCTCGGCGCCTCGCTGTTCACGCTGTTCCAGGTCATGACCGGCGAGGCCTGGTCGGAGGTGGCCCGCTCGGTGATGGAGGCCGAGCCGCTGGCCTGGATCTTCTTCATCACCTACATCGCCGTCACCACGTTCACCGTGCTCAACCTGTTCATCGCGGTGACCGTCTCGGCGATGGAATCGCAGGTCGCCCGCGAGCACGAGATCGCCGAGGATAACCAGACCGCCATCCTCCTCGCGGAGATCCAGCAGCTGCGCGAAGAGGTCCGCGGCATGCAGGGTGTGAGCAGGCAGATCTCGGAGAACTAGCGACTGCTGACGCGGTCGCTCGGCTTGACGGTGCCGGTGGCGGAACCTGACCGGCTCCGCCGCATGGTGGGACGAACTCTAGGAGCGACGTGGACGAGCACCTGGTGTTGTGGGACGTCGACCACACGCTGATCGACTCGCTGGGCCTGGGCGGTGCCGCGTACCGGCAGATCTTCCCCGAGGTCACCGGGCAGCCGGTGCGCGAACCGGCTCTGATGGACGGGCGCACCGATCTCGGCACCATCGACCAGATGCTGCGCTCGCACGACATCGAGCCGACCGGCGAGCTGGTGGCGGCGATGACCGCGGCGCTGGCCGGGGTGTTCGACGAGGTCCGGGCGGAGCTGGCCGAGAAGGGCCGGGTGCTGCCGGGAGCGCGGGAAGCGCTGGCGACCTTCGACGGCGACCCGGCGGTGCACCAGAGCGTGCTGACCGGCAACACCGCCGAGGTGGCGCGGATCAAGCTCGGCGCGTTCGGGTTGCTCGGCCACTTCGACCTGGACATCGGCGCCTTCGGGGACGACCACCTGCTCCGGGGCGGGCTGGTGCCGGTCGCGCGCGGGCGCGCGGCGCGCAAGCTCGGGATCGACTTCGCGCCCGAGCGGATCGTGCTGATCGGCGACACGCTCAACGACGTGCGCGCGGCCCACGAGTCGGGCGCGCGGCTGATCGCGGTCGCCACCGGTTCCTACAGCGCCGACGAACTGCGGGCCGCCGGCGCTGAGGTGATCTTCGAAACCCTGCCCGCGCCGGGCGAACTGCGCGCGGCGCTGGGCTGAACCTCCGGTCCTGGACCGGCCTGCTCTCGACTGCGCGGGCGAGCAGGCCGCTCCAGTTCTGCAGCGCTCGGCGTTAACGCCGCGCTCATCGGCGGAGCCGTCGGTAGAAGCGGTCGCGGTCGACGGTGGCCACCTGGTGGTGCAGCACGCCCGCCTGCTGGCCGGTGTCGACGTTGATGGCGCGGGCGGTCCAGGTCTGGCGGCCGACGTCGGGCGCGGGGCCGCGCTCGACCTCGATGCGCACCACCTGCCCTGGCAGCGTGGGTGCGGTGTGCTCGTACACGCCGCCGCAGCCGAGCATCGCGAACTCGTCGGGCACGTCCGGGGCCAGCAGCTCCCAGGTCGCGTCCTCCAGCATCGCGATCATGGTCCCGGTGGCGAGCACCGGTTCGCCGCGCCTGGCCAGCAAGGTCCCGGGCAGGATGCTCGGAACGGTGTGCGCGGCGGTGATGGTGCGGGTGCAGGCGTGCACCTGCACGGGCTGGGTGTTGGTCACCGGTCCCCTCCCAGCAGCGCCGGTGCCGTGGTGATCACCGCGCCACCGGTGCGGATGGGGTCCTCCAGCAGTCCCGGCTCGCACGGGTCGCGCCAGGACACCGCGCAGTCCGGGCAGAACCAGCGCAGCAACGGCGGTTCCAGCCAGCGCACACCTTCGGTGCACCGTGGACAGTTCAGCGCGAGGACTTCCGGCGCCGGACCGTATCGATTCAGCTCTACAGCGGTCATCCCACTCCTCCTGTGACGACGCGGACCCTGATGTCCGCTTCGTCCTGGACATCGGCCCGACCAAGATCGAAGCTAAAGAGGCCCGATCGGCGCCGTGCACCGATCGGGCGTCATCTCAGGATTCGCCATGAGGAGCGGTCCACAAAGGATCATACGATCGTGGAACGACCAAAATTACTCGGTACCACACTGTTTCGTTACTCCACTGTGGACTTCTTCACAAGAAACGCCGACACGGCCTCTGCTTGCCTCACCACCGAGTGGCCGACCCCCGGCAGCACGCGCACCGTCGCGCCGGGCGCTTTCCGGAGCCTTCGGGCGGTTTCAGCGGTGTCGAACATCGCGTCGCGCTCCCCCGCGATCGCCAGCACCGGCATCGGCAACCCGGCCAGCTGCACGTCGGTGAACACCGGCAGCCGCTCGGTCCGCGGCCGGAACTCGCGGTAGATCTCGGTGAGGTAGTCGAGGAACGCCTCGTCGGTCAGCCCGGCGACCTTGACCACCGAGCGCCGCCGCCCCCACCGACCGAGCATCCGCAGCAGGATCACCGGCAGCAGCCAGCCGTACTTCTGACCGCCGATGCCCGCCGGGCACAGCAGGACGAGCCGCCCCACCCGGGACGGGCGCCGCACGGCGAGGTCGAGGGCGACCCACGCGCCCAGCGAGGCGCCGACGACGGCGGGTGCCCGCAGGCCGAGGTGGTCGAAGACCTCGTCGAGCCAGCGCGCGTGCGCGTCGGAGTCCAGCGCCGGGCGGACCTGGGCGCTCAGCCCCGGCTCACCGGGCAGGTCGAGCGCGAGCACGCGGTGGTGGCGCGACCACTCCGGGACCTCCGCCCGCCACATCGCCGTGTTG
Source organism: Saccharopolyspora mangrovi (assembly GCF_035320975.1). Classification (NCBI taxonomy): domain Bacteria; kingdom Bacillati; phylum Actinomycetota; class Actinomycetes; order Pseudonocardiales; family Pseudonocardiaceae; genus Saccharopolyspora; species Saccharopolyspora mangrovi. Next base: position 74,900 of record NZ_JAWLNX010000028.1, read on the forward strand.
GTGCCCGAGCCGTGCAGCAGCACCAGCGGCGGACCGTCCTGCGGTCCGGACTCCAGCACGAACGCCTGCCCGAGCGAGGTCTCGACGGTTCGCCGCGTCGCGGGCACCGGCCAGTCGTCGAGCAGTTCCCGGTAGGTCCGCAGGATCGCGAGCCTGCCCCGCTCGGACTTGTACATCGACCCCTCGCTCACGCAACCCTCCTCAAAATTCCGCATCATTACCTATGATGCGCCATCATAGGTTTGTTTAGGGAATGTTCAAGCGGATCTGCGGAATTCTTGCAAAATGGGCTTGAGTCTCCAGCCGGTGGAAGGTTGAAGGTGGATCCCGTGAGCGAGAAACCCGAGCTGTTCACCATCGGTGAGCTGGCGCAGCGGACCGGACTGGCGGTGCGCACGATCCGCTTCTGGTCCGACAGCGACGTGGTGACGCCCAGCGGGCGTTCCGCGGGCGGCTACCGGCTCTACGACGCCGAAGCCGTCGCGCGCCTGGACCTGGTCCGCACGCTGCGGGAACTGGGGCTGGACCTGACGTCGGTGCGGCAGGTGCTGGGCAGCCAGGCGTCCGTTCAGGACGTCGCCGAGGCGCACCTGCGCGCACTCGACGCCGAACTGCGCACGCTGCACGTCAGGCGCGCGGTGCTGCGGTGGATCGCTCGACGTGGCACCACTACCGAGGAGATGAGAACGATGCACGAAGTGGCCAAGATGTCGGCCGACGAGCGCCAGCGCATCATCGACGACTTCGTCCAGCGCACCTTCGAAGGGATCGACGAGGACGCGCCGGGCGCGGAGATCGCCAAGGGGATGCGCTCGATGCCGGCCCAGCTCCCCGCCGACCCGTCCACCGAGCAGGTGGACGCGTGGGTCGAGCTCGCCGAGCTGGTCAGCGACGAGGACTTCCAGCGGCGCTGCCGCGACATGGCGATCACCGGCGCGCAGGGGATCGACCAGCCCGGCGGCTACTCGCCGGAGAAGACGATGGAGCACGCGGCCACCGCGCTGCGCGAGGGGATCATCCCGGAATCGGCCCGGGGCAAGGAGGTCCTGGACCGCATCGTCGACCCGGAGCTGAGCTCGGCGGAACGCCTGTCGCTGGCCGACTCGGTGGAGCGGTTCACCGACCGCCGGGTCGAGCGCTACTGGCAGCTGCTGGGCGTGCTCAACGGCTGGCCCGCCTTCGAGCCGCACGTCCCCAACTTCGAGTGGCTCATCGCAGCCCTCCGCGCCCACGCCTGAGCCCCGAAACCGGACTGCCCCTGCGGCCGGGTGCCGGGCGTCGGAACTTCGCGCGAAATTCGACGCCGGAAGTTCGGACTCGAATTTCGCGCGAAATTCGACTTCGGAAGTTCAGGCTCGAATTTCGCGCGAAATTCGAAGGTCGCGGCGCTTCGCTGGCGCGGAGGACGGGGGGTCCGCTCGTGCGGGTCAGACGTTGCGGAGGACGGAGACCACGGTTCCGAGGATGACGGCGTTGTCGCCGTCGATGACGTCGTAGTCCGGGTTTCGCGGTTCGAGGTAGACGTGGCCGTTGCGGCGGCGGAAGACCTTGACCGTGGCCTCGTCGTCGAGCATCGCGGCGACGATCTGCCCGGAGTGCGCCTCGGGCTGCTGGCGCACGACCACGATGTCGCCGTCGCAGATCGCGGCGTCGACCATCGAGTCGCCGCGCACGCGCAGCCCGAAGACGTTGCCGCGCCCGGTGAGTTCGCGCGGCAACGTCAGCACGTCGTCGACGTGCTCCTGCGCTGCGATGGGCGTTCCGGCCGCGATGTCGCCGACGACCGGCACCGGCACGGACTGGTCCTCGGTGGGCCGGGACTGCCCGTCCTGCAGGAAGATCCGCACGTCGATGGGCCGGGAGAGGGTTTCGCTGCGCCGCAGGAAGCCCTTCTCCTCCAGGCTCGCCAGGTGCCGCGACACCGAGGAGGCCGAGCGCAGTCCGACCGCATCGCCGATCTGCCGGGTGCTCGGCGCGTAGCCGTGCTTGAGGACCCAGTCCCGGATGGTGGCCAGGATGCGCTGCTGGCGCTCCGGCAGGACCGAGGTGTCCAGGTGCTCGAGGTCGAGATCGTCGAATGCGGTCATCCGGACCATCGTAGTGGTCCCCTCGGCGGGATGATCTAACTGGTCAGGAGCCTCGATATTGAAACATGTTCTACCGCTAGGGTAGCGTCAGCGGGCATGGGACGCGTGGACGGCAAGGTAGCCATCATTTCCGGTGGCGCCCGGGGCATGGGCGCCGCGCACGCTCGGGCGCTGGTCGCCGAGGGCGGGAAGGTCGTCATCGGCGACATCCTCGACGAGCAGGGCCAGGCGCTCGCCGACGAGATCGGCGACGCAGCGCGGTACGCGCACCTCGACGTGACGCGGCCGGAGGACTGGAAGCAGGCCGCGGACCTCGCCGTCGGCGAGTTCGGCCTGCTCAACGTCCTGGTCAACAACGCCGGGATCGTCAACGGCAGCACCATCGAGAACTTCGACCTGGCGCGCTGGCAGCAGATCCTGGACGTCAACCTCACCGGCACCTTCCTCGGCATCCAGGCCGCGGTGGAGCCGATGAAGGCGGCCGGCGGCGGCTCGATCATGAACATCTCGTCGGTCGAGGGGTTGCGCGGGAGCCCGTGGGCGCACGGCTACGTCGCCACCAAGTGGGGCGTGCGGGGGCTGGCGAAGTCGGCGGCGCTGGAGCTCGCGCCGCACAAGATCCGGGTGAACTCCATCCACCCCGGCATGATCCGCACGCCGATGACCGAGAACCTGCCCGAGGACATGGTGAAGACCCCGCTGGGACGAGCCGCCGACCCCGGGGAGGTGGCGACGTTCGTGGTTTTCCTGGCCAGCGACGAGTCGTCGTTCGCCACCGGCTCGGAGTTCGTCGTCGACGGCGGGCTCGTCGCCGACGTCCCGCACGAGTGAGCTAGGCGAACCGGCCCTTGCCGGTGCCCAGCGGCATGTCGAGCGTGGTGCGGATGCCGGGTTCGGCGGCCACGACCGCCGGGATGGCGTTCACGATCCGGCCCGCCGCGGCGACGATGGCGGCGTGGTTGTGGTCGCCCTTCCGGCTGGTCGGGCAGATGTCGACGGCGTAGGAAGGCTCGCCGGTGATCTCGACCCGGTAGGAGCCGCCGGGCTGGGCCGGTCGCGCCCAGTCCGGCCGCAGGTCGTCGCGCAGCCGGGTCACGTGCTCGACGACGATCGCGGGCCGTCCCGCCACGACGCCGGTGATCTCGAAGCGGACCGCGGCGGTGCCGCCCCGCGGGATGTGACCGGCGGCGACGTCGAAGGCCTCCGGTGCGGGTTCGCGCTCGACGTGCTCGGTGATCTCGTCGACCTCGACGCCGAAACCGGCCGCCAGCTGCCGGATCGCCGTTCCCCACGCCATGCCAAGCACGCCCGGCTGGTAGAGCATCGGCGTCTCGTCCTCGGGCTTGCCGAAGCCCATGACGTCGAACATGACCTCGGCGCCGTCGTAGGTGGCGTAGTCGGCGATCTCCAGGCACCGCACCTGCTCGATGCGCTGGCAGGTGCCCGCCAGCGCGAACGGGATCAGGTCGTTGGCGAACCCCGGATCGACGCCGGTGATGAACAGGCTCGCGCCACCGTCCCGCGCGGCCTGCTCGACCCCGTCGATCATCTGCTGCGGGAACACCTGCCACGGGTACTGCAGCGTCACCGGGGACGATCCGACGACGTTGATGCCCGCGCCGAGCAGCCGCTGGACGTCGGCGACCGCTTCCACCAGCCGAGTGTCACCCATCGCGCAGTACACGGCGCAGTCCGGTCCCGCTGCGACGATCTCGTCGAGGTCACCGGTGGCGGTGATGCCGGTCGCGCCGTCGAGCCCGGCGAGCTCACCGGCGTCCCGCCCGACCTTGGCCGGGCTGGAGACCCAGACCCCGGTCAACTCGCACTCCGCGGCGCCGAGCAGGCCCGCGAGCGCCAGTCTTCCGACGTTGCCGGTGCCGATGTGCGCCACCCGGATCCCCACTGCGACCGCCTCCTCGCGGATCGACGTCCGCGTCGGAGGCTACCCGCCCGAGCCGAATTTCTGAAACATGTTCCAGCATCATCGCGACGCCGGTTCGAGAACCAGGTGGGACGGTGGGTGGGTCGTCGAGGAGATCGTCCAGAACGGATCTCCCGGGCCCATCACCCTGCGCAGGACGAAGTCGACCGGGCGGGGTTCGGTCGGCACGAAGTGGCGGTAGTTGAACTCGAAGAGGTTCCTCGACAGCGGGCCCGCCTGCTCGAGCCGATCGGCCAGGCTCCTGGCCACGTGGCCGCGATCGGAGAACTGGTCGACGATCGCGCAGTCGCAGAAGTAGGCCAGCACTCCGATCTCGCCCGGCGAGGCCACGGCGCGGTCCCCCACGACCTGCTTCACGGCCCCTCCGATGCGCGCGTAGTCGGCGGTCGTGCCCCAGTTGGTCATGATCGGTGCCGCCTGCCACGGCAGGCCCCAGGCCAGCGCGAAGACCACCTGCGCGGCCAGCAGCGCCGCCCCGGCGGCCACCGGCAGGACCTGGACACGGCTCGCGACCAGCCCGCCCGCCGCGGTGAGCGTCATCGTCGTCGCGATCACCAGCGGTGCGTAGTACCAGTGGTAGGGCGGGACCTTCAGCAGGCTGTAGGCCACGTAGTGGGCGATGCCGCCGAGCCCCAGCAGCACCCACGGCCAGGCGCGTCGACCCCATCCGAGCTGCCGGGCCAGGATCATCCCGATCACGCACAGCACGCCGGCCACCGCGGGGACGGCCGCGAGGACCACCGGCACCGGTGCCACCTGGTGGAGGAGTTCGAATCCGGTCGCGACGTAGTAACCGCCCCAGTCCGCCCGCCACGTCTTGATCAGGAGCGTGTCCGGGATGAGCGACCCGAAGTGCAGCCAGCTGAACGCGTACCAGGGCGCGGCCACCGCGATCGCGCCGGTCAGCCACTTCCACCAACCGCGCCAGAGCGCGGGGCACCCGAGCAGCACGACCAGCGGGAACACCGCCAGGTCGACCCTGGTCAGCACGAGCAGCCCGGCGACCACGCCGAACAGCCACGCCCGACGCCCGGCGACGGCCATCAGCAGCGCTCCCAGGAGGGCCGCCGCGAGGGGCATTTCGAGCCCGACGGTGGACAGCAGCAGCGGGCTGGAGCCGATCAGGCCCGCACCGGCCACACCGACCCACGGCGGGATCCCGGTGTCCTGCGCCGCCCGCCGCAGGGTGAGCGCGAGGGCGACCATCGCGATCACGAAGACGGCTCCCGCCGCGCGGACGGGACTCCCCAGCACCAGCGTTCCCGCCGCCAGGAGCAGCACGTTCAGCGGGGAGGTCGCCGAGTTCGCCGGCATGCCGGGGATCATCGCCCAGTCGCCGTGGAAGGCGAGGCTGCGCGCGTAGGTCAGGGTGATGTAGGCGTCGTCGACCATCGCGTCGTGGACCAGCCAGAAGACCCCGGCCGACACCACCGCCACGCCTCCGGCCAGGACCGGGAGGCGTGATCGTCGTCGGGCCGGGGCTTCGTGCGAAATCGCTTCGTGTTCGGCCGTGGGGACCTGCACCCGATCACCTCGCGGGGAGCGCGCCGGTTCGTTCAGTTCCGGAGAACAAAGCTCGCAGATTTCGCCGCACGAGGTCACCTTTTCAGCGCCTGTTCACCAGAACCAACCCACAAGTGTTATCCACGAAGCCTTTTCGCATTCCATTGTGGATCTTCGACCTGCCGCTCGTGGATCACCCGGCCGCGAGCAGCACGTCCACGGAGGCCGGCGAGTAGACCGAGTCGATGATCATGGTGTGGACGCCGAGGATTCCGGCTCGGTCACCGAGCTCGGTGGTGGTGACCAGGAGGTTCCGGGTGGCCCTGGGCAAGGCCCGCTGGTAGAGGACTTCGCGGAGCCCGCTGACGAACTGGGCTTCGGCGAGGTCTCCGGCCAGCACCAGCACCTGCGGGTTGACCAGGCACACCACGGTGCTGAGGACTTCGCCGATGAGCTGCCCGGCTTCGCGGGCCAGCCGCACGGCCTCCGGTTGCCCCTCGCGGACCCGGGCGGCGAACTCGCGGCTGGAGGCCGTCGGCACACCGGCGGCGTCGAGCCTGCGGGCGAGCGCGGAGCCGCTGGCCAGCGCGGCGAGGCAGCCGGTCGAGCCGCACATGCACTGCGCCTGCGAGGCGTCGCCCACCCGGACGTGGCCGAGGTCGCCCGCTCCCCCGTCGACGCCGCGGTAGACCTCACCGCCGAGCACCATGCCCGCACCGATCCCGGTGGCGACCTTGACCAGCACCAGCGAGGTGCTGTCCGGGAAGCGCGCCGTGCGCTCGCCGATGGCCATCACGTTGGCGTCGTTGTCCACCAGCACCGGCACGTCCCAGCGCGCGCGCAGGTTCTCCGCGATCGGGTAGCCGTCCCAGCCGGGCATGATCGGCGGCTGGCGCACCACGCCCGCGTCGAACTCGACCGGCCCGGGAACGCCGAGCCCGATGCCGCGCACCTCTTCCGGCGAACGCCCGGCCTGGTCCAGCAGGTCGCGGAAGCGCCGATCGGCCCAGTTCAGGACGTCTTCCGGGCCGTCGGCGATGTCGATCTCCTCGACCTCTTCGGCCAGGGCGCGACCGGCGAGGTCGAACACGGCGGTGCGGGCGTGGGTGGCGCCGAAGTCGGCGGCCAGCACCACGCCGTGCTCGTGGTTGAAGTCCAGCCGCACCGGCGGCCGACCCCCGGTGGAGGAGTCGACGCCGGTCGGGCGCAGGAACCCGCGCGAGAGCAGCGCGTCGAGGCGTTGCCCGACGGTGGACCGGGACAGACCGGTGACCTGCTGCAACTCCGCGCGCGTGCGGGCGCGTCCGGTTCGCACCAGCCACAGCAGGTGGCCGGCGCTGGTCAGGTCCTCAGCCCTTGTCGGCACCGCTGGTGAGCCCTTCGGTCAGCATTCGTTCCGCTGCGTAGAACAGCACGACGATCGGAATCGTCAGCACCACCGATCCTGCCATGAGCACCGTCTTGGGCACCTCGATGCCGCTTGAGAGCTGCGCCAGGCCCAGCGACACCGTCCAGCCGTCGCGGTCCTCGACCAGGAACAGCAGCGCGAACAGGAACTCGTTCCAGGCGATCATGAACACGTACAGGCCGTTGGCCAGCAGCGCGGGCGCGGCCAGCGGCATCGTCACCCGCCACATCGTCTGCCAGCGCGAGCAGCCGTCGATGGCGGCGGCCTCCTCGATGGCGTCCGGGATGGTCAACAGGTAGTTGCGCAGCATGTAGATCGACACCGGCACGGTCTGGGCGATGTAGACGATGGCCAGGCCCAGCAGCGAACCGCGCAGCCCGAGGCGGGTGAAGGCCACGAACAGCGGCACCGCCAGCAGGATCGCCGGGAACATGTAGACCGCCAGGAACAGGAAGTGCACCTGCCCGCGCCCGACGAACCGCAACCTGCTGACCGCGTAGGCGCCCGGGATGGTCACCACCAGGGTCAGCACGACCGTTCCCAGCGACACCAGCGCGGAGTTGGTCAGCAGCGTGAGCATGCCCTGGCCCTCGGCGTCCTCGGACCGCAGCACCTCGGCGTAGGTCTCGGTGGTCCACTCCGAGAAGCCCACCCACAGCGCTCCCGGGTCCTGCAGCAGCTGCTCGACGGGACGCACCGACAGCAGCAGCATGTAGTAGAACGGGAACAGCGTCGCCACCGCGAGCCCCGCGAGCACCACCCAGCGCAGCGCGCCGAAGAGCCTGTTCTCGAAACCGATCCGGGTCATCACGACTCCTTGCCGTCGGCCGCGGGGGCGAAGAACTTCAGGTAGACCGCCAGGAACACCAGCAGCACCCCCGCCAGCACCAGCGCCTGGGCGGAGGCGGCGCCGACGTCGAAGCGCGCGGTGAGGAAGTCGTAGACCCGCACGCTGGCCACGTCCGTGCCCGATCCACCGCCGGTGAGCAGGTAGACGTCGTCGAACTTGTTGAAGTTCATGACGAACCGCAGCATCGCCAGCAGCGCCAGGACGGGAGCCAGCTGCGGCCAGACGATGTGCCGGAACCGCTGCGTCGGCGCGGCACCGTCGACCACCGCGGCCTCCTCGAGGTCGCGCGGGATCGCCTGGATCCGGGCCAGCAGGAACAGGAACGCGAACGGGAAGTACCGCCATCCCTCGAAGACGATCACCGTCAGCAGCGCGACCGGGACCGGGATCTGCAGTCCCAGCAGCGAGAACGTGGTCTCGCGGTCGGTGAGGAACGCGATCGGCTCGTCCCAGCCCAGCAGCCGCATCCCCCAGTCGTTGACGATGCCGTACTGCGGGCTGAGCATCACCTCCCACACGAACGCCACCGCCACCACCGGCGCCACGTAGGGCAGCAGCATCGCGCCGCGCAGCAGGGCGCGTCCCCGGAACGGGCGCCGCAGCGCCAGGGCCGCGACCAGGCCGAGCCCGAGCGAGAGCAGCGTTCCGCCGACCGCGTAGACCACGGTGGTGCCCAGCGAGCTCCAGAAGCCCGGCGAGCCGAGCACGGTGGTGAAGTTGCGCAGCGTGTAGGCGTCGAACAGCCCTGCGCTCTGGATGTCGATGAGGCGGATGCGCTGGAAGGCCAGCACCACCGTCCACAGGATCGGCAGCACCACGACCGCCAGCACCACCAGCAGCGTGGGTGAGATCAGCAGCAGGCCGTCCCGGTTCTCGCGCTGCCGCAGCGTGCGCACCCGAGTCGTTGAAGTCATGGTCACGCCCCTCTAGTTCAGGGAGGTCTGGATGGCGCGGATCTCGTCGGCCGCCTCGGCGGCGGTCTCGGCCGGATCGCCTCCGTTGAGCATCGAGTTCACCGCGTGCGGGACGGGCATCTCGCCGAGGGTGGCGCCGACCAGCACGCCTTGGCGCTGCTCGAATCCCCAGCGGCGGAACCGGTCGGTGCCGGTGCGCAGGTCGGCGATCGTCTCCGGCGGGTAGATCTCGGTGAGCGGGCGCTTGAGGTCCACCCCGGCCGGTGCCTGCTGCCAGGCGCGGGTGAAGCGCTCGGGGTCCTGCGCGGTTCCCTTGCGGGCGGGCAGCTTGCCTTCCGGCGCCATGCCCAGCCAGTCCGGGTAGCCCTGGTCGAGCATGTACTCGACGAAGCGCTTGGCCCGCTCGCGCTGGGCGCCCACCGGCACCGTCCACGACGTCAGTTCGCCGTACTGGGCGGGTTCGGCGGCGTCCGGGCCCTTGATGGCGCTGACGATCCCGGTGTTGCGGGCCAGGAACGACGGGTCGGCCTGGCACTGCGGGCAGGCCGGCATCGCGTCGGCGCGCAGGCCGCCGAGCTCGTCGAGCAGGAACGTCGACCACGACAGCATCGCCGAGCGCCCGGCGAAGTAGGTGGCGCGGGTGGAGTCGATGTCCTGGGCCCCGGGCGGCGAGTACCGGGTGATGAGGTCGTGCACGAACCGGAAGGACTCGCGGCACTGCGGGCTGTCGAGCTCGACCCGGCCGGTGTCGCCAACGAGGCGGCAGTCGTTGGCGAGGGCGAAGGATTCGAAGGCCTGGCCGGTGGCGGTGTCGTTGGCGTGGGTGGCCATCGAGATGCCGGAGGTGCCGTCGCGGTTGAGCACCCGCGCGGCGTGCTCGATCTTCTCGTAGGTGTCGGGCACCGGCAGTCCGGCCTGCGCGAAGAGGTCCTTGCGGTAGGCCAGCACCTGCGCCCACGCGTCGGAGGGCACGGCCAGCCGGCGGTCGCCGTCGGCGGTGAGCTCCAGCGCGCGGCCGGAGAAGGTGGCAGGGCCGAGCGCGTCGAGGATCTCCTGGTTGGCGCGGGTGTCGAGGAGTTCGTTGCCGGCCATCTGCCAGGTCGCGCTCAGCGGCAGCGCGCCGATGACGTCGGGCATCGTCCCGGCCGCGGCCGAGGACATCACCATCTGGCTGAACTGGTTCTCGTCGACGGCGACCACGCGCACCGGGATCCCGGTCTCGGCGGTGAAGCGCTGCGTGATGGTCTCGGTCGCGCGCACCCGGTCGGTCTGGCTCTCCAGGCTCCACACGACCAGCGCGTCGTCCTCGGCAGGGGGCGCGCAGCCGGACAGCAGCGCGGTGCAGCTCATCACCGCCGCGAGGACGGCCGTCAGCCCGGACCTGGCCCGCATCACCAATCACGCTCCTTCGCGCGTTCGTCGCGGCGGACATCACACCATCTACTTATGCTTGCCGACAAGACATAAGTCTGTAAACTGCCCGACAAATCTCGGAGCGAGGAGGCTCAGTGCCACGGGTCGTGCAGTTCACCGGTGCCCGGCAGGTCGAAGTCACCGAAGTCCCCAGCGAACCCCTCGCGGCGGGCCAGGTTCGGGTCCGCACCCGGTACTCCGGCATCTCCGCCGGCACCGAACTGACCGCCTACCGCGGCACGAACCCGTACCTGACGCGGACCTGGGACGCCCAGCGGCGCCTGTTCACCACCGCCACCTCGGTCCCGTCGCAGCCGTATCCCGTTGTGGGGTGGGGCTATTCGGAGGTCGGCGAGATCGTCGAGGCCGACGACCCTGCGCGGGTCGGCGAGCAGGTGTGGGGAATCTGGGGGCATCGCAGCGAAGCCGTTCTCCCCGCGGAGAAGGTGCGCCCGATCCCCGCGGGCCTGGATCCGCTGGCCGCCGCGTTCGCGCGGGTCGGCGCGGTGGCGCTCAACGCCGTGCTGTCGGCCGACGTGCACCTGGGTGAGCGGGTGGCGGTGTTCGGGCAGGGCGTGATCGGGCTGCTGGCGACTCGGTTGTTGCGGTGCAGCGGAGCCGAGGTCGTCGCCGTCGACACCCTCGCCCAGCGCCGGGACAAGGCCGTCGAGTTCGGCGCCGCGCACGCCCTGGAGGGCGACGGAGCGGCCGAGCGTGTGCGCGAGCTCGGCGGCGCGGACGTGGCGATCGACCTCAGCGGCTCCTACCGCGCGCTGCACGAGGCGATCCGGACGGTGGTGGTCGGCGGGCGAGTGGTGGCCGCGGGCTTCTACCAGGACGAAGGCATCGGGCTGCGGCTCGGCGAGGAGTTCCACCACAACCGGATCGAGCTGGTCAGCTCGCAGATCGGTGGTGTGCCGCCGAAGCTGTCCGGGCGCTGGGACCAGGACCGGCTCAACGCGACGTTCCTGCGCCAGTGCGCCGACGGCGCGGTGGACCCGACCGCCCTGGTCACCCACCTGCTCGCGCCCTCGGAGGTCGAGCACGCCTACCGGCTGCTCGACGACGGCGCGCCCGACGTGCTGCAGATCGTCCTCGACTTCGGACAGGAGACAACGTGAAACTCGCCTGCCAGGAACAACTCCTGCCCGGCGACTCGCTGGAAGCCAAGTGGGAGTTCGCGCGCGAGAACGGGTTCGAGGCGATCGAGCTGCGCGGCCGCGGCGACTTCCACTTCCGCGAGCGGCTGCCGGAACTGCGCCGCGCCAGGGACAACGGTGTCGTGATGCCCACGGTGTGCGTCGAGATGCCGCACTTCTTCGCGGCTTTCGACGCCGACCTGCGGCGGGACGCGATCGAGCAGCTCAAGTCGCAGCTGTCGGTGATGGCCGAGATCGGCGGCCGCGGCGCGATGACCCCGGCGTCGTGGGGCATGTTCTCCCGGCGACTGCCCCCGTTCGAGCCGCCGCGCTCCCCGGAGGAGGACCGCGAGGTGCTGCTCGCGGGTCTGGCCGAGCTCGGCGAGCACGCGCGGGCCGAAGGCGTGGAGATCTACCTCGAACCGCTCAACCGCTACGAGGACCACATGGTCAACCGGCTGGACCAGGCGATCGACCTGGTCGACGCGGTCGGTCTGGACTCGGTCCGGGTGGTCGCCGACACCTACCACATGAACATCGAGGAGGACGGCCCCGTGACCGCGCTGCTGAACGCGGTGCCGCACCTGGGTCACGTGCAGGTCAGCGAGTCGAACCGGTTCCAGCCGGGCACCGGTCACCTCGACTGGTCGGCCCTGCTGGGCGCCCTGGCCGCCGGCGGTTACGACGGGTACCTGGCTGTCGAGTGCCGGTTGCGCGGCGAGCCCGCCGAGGCCGTCGCGTCGGTGCCGAAGTTCCTGCGGAGGCACGGATGAGCCTGCGCGACGAGGCCGTGAAGGTGCTGCTGGGCAACTGGCGCGGCCACAACACGATTCCGGCACCGGGGCTGTACCCGCACCAGTGGAGCTGGGATTCGGCGTTCATCGCGATCGGGCTCCGGCACCTCTCGCCGCTGCGCGCGCAGCAGGAGCTGGAGTCGCTGTTCGGCGCGCAGTGGGGCGACGGGCGGGTGCCGCACATCGTCTTCGACCCCGCGGCGCCCCGGGATGGCTACTTCCCCGGGCCGGACTTCTGGCGGTCCGAGCAGGTCAACGGGCCGGTGCACGCCGACACCTCGGGGATCGTGCAGCCCCCGGTGCACGCCTTGGCGGCGTGGGAGGTCTTCACCGCGGACCCGGAAACGGCGCGGCGGCGGGGTTTCCTGGAGCGGATCTACCCGAAACTGGTTTCCTGGCACGGCTATCTGCGCTGGTCGCGGGACCTCGGTGGTCGCGGCCTGGTGTCGATCGTGCACCCGTGGGAGTCGGGGATGGACAACAGCCCGTCCTGGGACGTCCCGCTGCAGCGGGTGGAACCCGTTCCGGCCGGTGAGTTCCGGCGTCGGGACCTCGAGCACGCCGACGCGTCCGAGCGGCCCACCGACCTCGACTACGGCCGCTACGTCCGGCTGGCCGCGACCTACCGCGACCACGGCTACGCCGACGGTCTCGACGTGCACGAGTTCGCCGTCGAGGACCCGCTGACCAACTCGCTGCTCGCGGTCTCCGAGGACGCGCTCGCCCGCATCGCCCGGGAACTCGGCGAATCCCCGCAGCCGCACGAAGAGGAGGTGGCGCGACTGCGCGACGCCCTGCCGCTGCTGCACACCGACGGGCTGTTCCACTCCTTCGACGTGCACGGTGGTTCGTTGATCCGGGGTGGCAGCGTCGCAGGACTGGTCCCGTTGGTGGTGCCCGGTCTGCCGCAGGCCCAGGAGCTCGTCGACACGGCCACCGGGCCCCGGTTCCGCGTCGACGAGCTCGGTCTTGTCCCCAGCTACGACCTCACCGACCCGTTGTTCGACCCGTCCCGCTACTGGCGCGGACCGGCCTGGTTCAACATCACCTGGCTGCTCCAGCGCGGTCTCACCGACCGCGGTGCCACCGACCTCGCCCGCACCCTGCGCGGAGGGATGCTCGAGGCGGCCACCCGCTCGGGCTTCCGCGAGTACGTCGACCCCCGAACCGCCGAGGGCAGAGGAGCCCACCACTTCAGCTGGACGGCAGCCGTGGTCCTCGACCTCCTCACCACGACCTGACGCCCACTCCCACCACCCACCCGGATGACCCTGCGCGATTTCAATGGAAATCGGACACCAGGGTTCCATTGAAATCGTGTCACCCGGGGTGGGTTGGTGGGGTGGCGATGGCGTGGACGGTGAGAGCTGCCGCTGCGGTGAGGGTGAGGGTTCCGGCGACCGCGAGGGCGGACGGGAGGGCGCTGTTGAGGAGGGGGTCGAGGACGATCGTGGTGGCGAAGGCGCCGTATCCCGCGGTTGCGAGGCGAACGGCGTTGGTGCGGAAGCGTTCTGGGCGTTCGGCGTAGCGGAGCAGCCACGCCAGTGCCGGTAGGACCAGGACTCCGTGCATGGTGGCCGCGTGGCCGGGTTTGAGGGCGGCCGAGAAGGCGAACGCTTGCGCGACGTCGCCTTGCACGCGGGTGAGGACCGCGCCCCTGGCCATCATGAGCACGCCGATGGCGAGGGCCACCATCAACGACAGGAATCCGACGCGCAGCGCCAGTCGCATGCTGGGCGGGACTTCCTCGTGATGCCGCAGGGTTTTCACCGTCGCCGCGGTGATCACGCCGACGATCGCGACCGCACCCGAAGCTGCCGCCACCGCGGCGACCGCGTCGACGGCCGTGGCGTCGGCGGGCGGGGTGAAGTGCGACGGAACGCGCCGCCACGCCTGCACCGTGATGCCCGCGACCTCCACCGCGCAGGCCGCGCCGAAGACCGCCAGCAGCCGCGACCGCGTCACCCCGCGCATCGGTACGAACGACAACACCCAGGTCAGCGTCGCCAGCGTCAGGCCGAAGGACAGCCCGAAGGTCGCTGGTTTGCGCCAGGACAGCGGACCCGTCCACGGCCCGCCGGTCACCATCAGCACGCCGAGGTGGACCAGGCCGCTCAGGACCAGCACCGCCGCCAGCTGGTAGCAGCCGCGTTCGACCGTCGAACCACCTCGGTAGGCCTCCGCCAGGTCGGTCGTCATCGTCCGCAGCACCCGGCTTCCGTGCATGATCGTCGTGTTCATCGCGCCTCCCGCATCTCCCCTGCGATGCTGCTCGCCGGCCGCAGCGGCGACATCCGTCGACGTGCGACTCACGACGTACGCGCCGACGCGTACCCGCCGAGTTCGGCCCGAACCGCTGGTCTGGAAGCGGTGGTGGCGCTCCGGCGTGGGCTCGCCTCACGTTCCGCCACCCGAACCGCCCAGCAGGGCAACGACCTCAACGGTTCTCAGAGCAGTTCCAGGAAGGTGTGCAGGACGGGGTTGTCGTTGCTGCCTCGCCACGCCAGGTGCAGCTCGACCGGGTCCGGGACCGGTAGCCGGACCGGCCGCAGCACCACGCCCTCGAACCGCAGCCGCGCCGCCGTGGAGGGCACCAGCGCGATGCCCAGCCCGACCTCGACCAGCGCCAGCACGGTGTGCACCTGGTCGGCGTGCTGCACGTAGGACGGGTGCACACCGGCCTCGCCGAACAGCCCCACCAGCAGGTCGTAGAAGTACCGGGCCGCGAAAGGCGAGTAGCCGACGACCTTCTCGCCGTGGAACGCCGACAGGTCGATCTCGTCCCGCTCGGTCAGCGGGTGCTCGACGGGCAACGCCGCCACCAGCGGCTCGGACCGCAGCGACCTCGATTCGAGGCCGGGCGGAGTGGGCGGGCGGACCAGGCCGAGGTCCAGGGCGTCGGCGGAGATGCGTTCCAGCTGGTCGCCGCTGACCAGCTCGTGCAGGACGACCTCCACGTGCGGCAGGTGCTGCCGGGCGGTGTTGATCAGCCCGCCGAGCACCCCGTACGCCGAGGTCGCGGTGAAGCCGAGCCGCAGCACTCCGGTGCGCCCGTCGGTCACCCGGCGCACCGATCTGGCGGCGTTCTCCGCGTCGTGCAGCAACCGGCGGGCGTCGGTCAGGAACGACCGACCGGCCGGGGTGAGCCGCACGGTCCGGCTGCTGCGGTCGATGAGCCGGACCTGCAGTTCGCGTTCGAGCTGCTGGATCTGGCGGCTCAGCGGGGGTTGGGTCATGTTCAGCCTGGTGGCGGCGCGGCCGAAGTGACCTTCTTCGGCGACCGCGACGAAGCCGGCGAGTTGGGTGATCGTGAACATCGATGCCGTCTCGGTATCAGTGGATGCTTAATCGGAGTTGGACGTGCATTGATGGACGACTCTAACGTCACCTTCGACCGAGCACCGGACCTGGAGGAAACGATGTCCCGCTTCTCGCCCGCCGAAGTCGCCGAACGGCTAGCCAGTGGGCTTCTCTCGTTCCCGGTGACGCACTTCCGCGACGACATGAGCTTCGACGAGGCCGCCTACCGGGACAACATCGGCTGGCTGTCGAGCTTCGGAGCGACCGGCCTGTTCGCGGCGGGCGGGACCGGCGAGTTCTTCTCGCTGACCAACGCCGAGGTGGAGGCCGTGGTCACCGCGGCCGCGCAGGAGGTGCCCGCGGACGTCCCGGTGATCGCACCCGCCGGCGGCGGCACCGCCACCGCCGTGGAGCTGACCCGCTCCGCCGAGCGCGCCGGCGCCGACGGCCTGCTGCTGCTGCCGCCGTACCTCACCGAGGCGCCGCAGCGGGGTCTGGTCGAGCACGTCCGCGCGGTGTGCGCGGCGACCGACCTCGGCGTGATCATCTACAGCCGCGCCAACGCCGTCTACGACGACGTGACGGTGGCGCGCCTGGCCGAGGAGTGCCCGAACCTGATCGGGTTCAAGGACGGCGTCGGCGATATCGAGAAGATGACCCGCATCCACTCCCGCGTCGGCGACCGCCTGACCTACGTGGGCGGGCTGCCGACCGCCGAGACGTTCGCGCTGCCCTACCTGGAGATGGGCGTGACGACCTACTCCTCGGCGATGTACAACTTCGTGCCCGAGTTCGCGGTGCGCTTCTACAACGCCGTCCGCGCGCGCGACAGGGCCGCTGTTCACCGGTACCTCAACGAGTTCGTGCTGCCCTACTGCGACATCCGCAACCGCAGCGCCGGTTACGCGGTCAGCATCGTCAAGGCGGGCATGCGCGCCATCGGCCGTCCGGCGGGCCCCGTGCGCTCGCCGCTGGTCGACCTCGACGAGACCGAGCTGACGATGCTGACCGAGCTGATCGAACGCGTCCCGGAGGCGTGAGCATGACCGAACCGACCGGACAGATGATCATCGCGGGCACGCCGGTGCCCGGTGCCGGGAAGACGATCCGCGCGATCGACCCGAGCACCGGCGCCGAGCTGGAACCGCCGTTCGGCTACGGCGACGCGGCCGACGTCGAGCGCGCGTGCACCGCCGCGGCCGAGGCGTTCGGCCCCTACCGGCGGCTGCCGATCGCCGAGCGCGCCGCGTTCCTGGAGCGCATCGCCGACAACATCGAGGAGCTGGGTGATGCGCTGGTCGAGCGCGCGCACGCCGAGTCGGGGCTGCCGGTGGCGCGGCTGACCGGCGAGCGCGGTCGCACGACCGGTCAGCTGCGGCTGTTCGCCCAGCTGCTGCGCGACGGCGACCACGACGTCCCGCGCATCGACCCGGCCCTGCCGGACCGCACCCCGCCGCGCCCGGACATCCGGCAGCGCCAGGTGCCGCTGGGCCCGGTGGCGGTGTTCGGTGCCAGCAACTTCCCGCTCGCGTTCTCCGTGGCCGGTGGCGACACCGCCTCGGCGCTGGCGGCCGGGTGCCCGGTGGTGGTCAAGGGCCACGACGCGCACCCCGGCACCTCGGAGCTGGTGGGCCGGGCGATCGCCGACGCGGTGACCGACCTGGGGCTTCCCGCCGGGACGTTCTCGCTGCTGTTCGGCCACGGCCCGGACCTGGGTACCCGGCTGGTGACCGACCCGCGGATCCAGGCGGTCGGGTTCACCGGCTCGCGCACCGGTGGTCTCGCGCTGGTGGCCGCCGCGCAGTCGCGGCCGCAGCCGATCCCGGTCTACGCGGAGATGAGCAGCACCAACCCGGTGTTCCTGCTGCCGGGTGCGCTGGCCGAGCGCGGCGCGCAGATCGCCACCGGCTTCGTGGGGTCGCTGACGCTGGGCGCGGGCCAGTTCTGCACCAACCCGGGCGTCGTGGTCGCCGCGGACGGGCCGGAGCTGCGCTCCTTCCTCGACACCGCCGCCGACGCGGTCGCCGAGCGCGAGGCGGGCACCATGCTCACCCCCGGCATCGCCCGCTCCTACGCCGAGGGCGTGCAGCGGTTGGCCGAGCACCCGCAGGTCGAGGTGCTGGCCCAGGGACCGGAGACCGACCTGCCGGTGGCGTGCCGACCGGCGCTGGTGGTCGCCGACGCCGAGGCGTTCACCGGCGACGACTCGCTGCAGCAGGAGGTGTTCGGTTCCTGCTCGATCGTGGTGCGCTGCCGCGACGCCGCGCAGGTCCGCGAGGCCGCCGAGTCGCTGGAGGGGCAGCTGACCGCCACCGTGCACGCGTCCGAGGCCGACCACGCCGAAGCCGCCGAGCTGCTGGACGTGCTCGAGCTCAAGGCGGGCCGGATCCTCTTCGACGGCTGGCCGACCGGCGTCGAGGTCGGGCACGCGATGGTCCACGGCGGACCGCATCCGTCCACTTCGGACTCGCGGACGACCTCGGTGGGAACGCTGGCGATCGAGCGGTTCCAGCGCCCGGTGGCCTACCAGGACGTTCCCGCCACGCTGCTGCCCAGCTCCCTCGCCGACGGCAACCCGGACGGCCTGCTGCGGCGGGTCGACGGCGAACCCGGCAGGCACTGAACACCCGGAGAACCAACATGACACCCGTGATCTCCCAGCTGCGCGTCATCCCGGTCGCCGGGCACGACAGCATGCTGCTCAACCTCAGCGGTGCGCACGCGCCGTTCTTCACCCGGAACCTGCTGGTGCTCACCGACTCCGAGGGGCGCACCGGGGTCGGCGAGGTGCCCGGCGGGGAGCCGATCCGCGCCACCCTGGAGGAGTCGGCGGAGCTGGTCGTCGGGCAGCCGGTGGCGCGGCTGCGTTCGGTGCTGCGCCAGGTGCACGCCCGCTTCGCCGACCGCGACGCGGGCGGGCGCGGCGCGCAGACCTTCGACCTGCGGGTCACCGTGCACGCGGTGACCGCGATCGAGTCGGCGATGCTGGACCTGCTCGGCAAGCACCTCGGTGTGCCGGTGGCCGAACTGCTCGGCGACGGCCAGCAGCGCTCGGAAGTCCCGGTGCTGGGCTACCTGTTCTTCGTCGGCGACCGCACCAAGACCGACCTTCCCTACCTGGCCCCGGAGGACGGCGCCGACGCCTGGTCGCGGCTGCGCCACGAGGAGGCCCTGACCCCGGAGTCGGTCGTGCGGCTGGCCGAGGCGGCCCGCGAGCGCTACGGGTTCCGCGACTTCAAGCTCAAGGGCGGCGTGCTGCCCGCGCGGCAGGAGGCCGAGGCGGTCACCGCGCTGGCCGAGCGGTTCGGCGACGCGCGGATCACGTTGGACCCCAACGGCGGCTGGTTGCTGTCCGAAGCGATCGAGATCGGTCGCGGCCTGCGCGACGTGCTCGCCTACGCCGAGGACCCGTGCGGTGGCGAAGGCGGCTACTCGGGCCGGGAGACGATGGCCGAGTTCCGCCGCGCGACCGGTCTTCCCACCGCGACCAACATGATCGCCACCGACTGGCGTCAGCTGGGCCACGCGGTGCGGGCCGGTGCCGTGGACATCCCGCTGGCCGACCCGCACTTCTGGACCATGAGCGGTTCGGTTCGGGTGGCGCAGTTCTGCCACGACTGGGGCCTGACGTGGGGTTCGCACTCCAACAACCACTTCGACGTCTCGCTGGCGATGTTCACCCACGTCGCCGCCGCAGCGCCGGGTGAGATCACCGCGATCGACACGCACTGGATCTGGCAGGACGGTCAGGGGCTGACCCGCGACCCGCTGCGGATCTCCGACGGCCTGCTGCCGGTTCCTACCGCGCCGGGCCTGGGAGTGGAGCTCGACGAGGAACGCGTCGCCGCCGCCCACGAGCTCTACCTCGAGCACGGGCTCGGTTCCCGCGACGACGCGGCGGCCATGCAGTACCTGATCCCCGGCTGGACCTTCGACCCCAAACGCCCGGCCCTCGACCGGAACTGACCCGCAACCGCCGCCCGGGCGACCGACCCGCCGGAGGCGAGAAACGCAGTTCTCGCCCCTGGCGGTCGATCATCCGGCCAGCGCGCCCCGAAGAGGATGGCAATGATGCCGACCAGATCTGTGGACTTCTCGGCCGCGATCGCGTTAGCCGCTGACGAGGCACCGGAAACCGTGTGGACCCTGCCGCCGTGGGCGCTGCTGCTGCTCGTGGTCGGCGGGATCGCGCTGCTCCTGCTGCTGGTGATCAAGGCGAAGCTGCACGCCTTCGTCGCCTTGCTGGTGGTCAGCGTCGTGGTGGCGGCCGCGGCCGGCATCAGCCCCACCGAGATCCCGAGCCTGCTCGAGGACGGGATGGGCGAAACCCTCGGTGAGATCGCGATCATCGTGGCGCTGGGCGCCATGCTCGGGCGCCTCATCCAGGAATCCGGCGCCGCGGAGGTGCTGTCCGGACGTTTGCTGGCGGCCTTCGGCGAGCGGCGGGCGCCCCTGGCGGTCGGGTTGACCGCGCTGATCTTCGGCATCCCGGTGTTCTTCGACGTCGGGTTCATCATCCTGCTGCCGCTGATCTACTCGGTGGCGCAGCGCTCCGGTCGTTCGGTGATCAGCATCGCGCTGCCCGCCGTCGGCGGACTGGCGATCATGCACGCGGTGTTGCCGCCGCACCCTGGCCCGGTGGCCGCGGCCGGTCTGCTGGGCGCGAACCTCGGCTGGGTGACGATCATGGGCCTGATCTGCGGGCTCCCGGCGTGGTTCATCGGCGCGTACCTCTTCGGCACGCGCGTCGGCGACCGGCTGGGCACCCCGGTTCCCGCCCAGCTGCTCGGCGAGGCCCAAGAGCAGGCCGGTTCCGGCGGGAGCTCCGGTGGTGCCGGCGTGGCGACCAAGGCCCCGCCGTCGCTGGGGGTGACGGTGGGCGTGATCCTGCTGCCGGTCGTGCTCATCATGCTCAACACCTTCTCCGAGGTCGTGCTCCCGGAGGGCGCGGTGCGCGAGGTGCTGACGTTCATCGGCGCACCGGTGATCGCGCTGACCATCGCGACGCTGCTGTCGTTCTGGGTGCTGGGCCTGCGCGGCGGGTTCTCGATGGAGCGCATCGAGAAGGCCGCGTCGGCGTCGCTGGGACCGGTGGCGCTGGTGCTGCTGGTGACCGGTGCGGGCGGCGTGTTCGGCGCGGTCCTGGAAGCCACCGGTGCCGGCGAGGCGCTGGCCGACCTGCTCGGCGCGACTTCGCTGCCGGTGGTGGTGCTGGCGTTCCTGATTGCCACCGCGCTGCGCGTGGCGCTGGGTTCCAAGACGGTCGCGATCGTCACCACCGCTCCCATCGTGGCGCCGCTGATCCACCAGCTGGGCCTGTCCCAGCCGGAGATCGCCCTGGTCGTGGTCGCGGTCGCCGCGGGCGGCACGGTCCTGTCCCACGTCAACGACTCGGGCTTCTGGCTGTTCAACCGCTACATGGACATCGACATCCGGACCACCCTGAAGAGCTGGACCCTGATGGAGACGTTCATGGGCGGCACGGCCTTCCTCATCGCCGCGGCCCTCAGCGGCGTCCTCGCCCTCTCCTAATGGGATCTACCGGGTCGGCTGATCGGGCAGACTCGGTGCCTGGTAGCCGCTGGTGAGTGAGCACTCTCCTCTCCTGGGCCTTGGAGTCCTGGGGTCAGATCGTGCCCTCACTGGTGGTCAGGGGTCTTGATCGCTGATGGGATGTCGTGCCCGCCGGGTGTTGGCGTGAGCACTTGTCCATTAGGTCGCTGACCGGCTCCTGCAGGCTGCCGGAAGGTGCTGTCGGCCATGGAGGTTGGGGTGCTGTTCGTCGGAGATGACTGGGCTGAGGATCACCACGTGGAGGTCCAGGACGAGCAGGGCCGGGTGCTGAAACGGGCCCGGCTGCCCGAGGGGATGGCCGGAATGTCCCGTTTCCATGAGCTGGTCGGCCGGTTCGTGCCCGAGGACGCGCAGCCGTCTGAGG
>NZ_JAWLNX010000029.1:0-34022 GCF_035320975.1 Saccharopolyspora mangrovi
CCTCAGACGGCTGCGCGTCCTCGGGCACGAACCGGCCGACCAGCTCATGGAAACGGGACATTCCGGCCATCCCCTCGGGCAGCCGGGCCCGTTTCAGCACCCGGCCCTGCTCGTCCTGGACCTCCACATCGTGGTGATCCTCAGCCCAGCCATCTCCGACGAACAGCACCCCAACCTCCATGGCCGACAGCACCTTCCGGCAGCCTGCAGGAGCCGGTCAGCGACCTAATCGACAAGTGCTCACGCCAACACCCGGCGGGCACGACATCCCATCAGCGATCAAGACCCCTGACCACCAGTGACGGCACGATCTGACCCCAGGACTCCAAGGCCCAGGAGAGGAGAGTGCTCACTCACCAGCGGCTACCAGGCACCGAGTCTGCCCGATCAGCCGACCCGGTAGATCCCATTAGGAGCGGAACTCGGCTCGGTCCGCTGTCCAGGCTCGGGCTTGCTCGCTGATCGTGACGCCGAGACCGGGGCGGCTGGAGATGTGCATGCGCCCGCCGTCGATCTCGAGGTGTTCGTTGAACAGCGGGTCGAGCCACTCGAAGTGCTCGACCCACGGCTCGCGGGCGTAGGCGGCGGCCAGGTGGACGTGGATCTCCATCGCGAAGTGCGGGGCGAGCTGGAGGTTCCGGGACTCGGCCAGGGCCATGACCTTGAGGAACTGGGTGATCCCGCCGACCCGCGGGGCGTCGGGCTGGACGATGTCGGCGCCGCCGGCTCGGATGAGTTCGCCGTGCTCGGCGACGCTGGTGAGCATCTCACCGGTGGCGATCGAGGTGTCGAACGTCGACGTGAGGACCGCGTGACCCTCGAAGTCGTAGGCGTCGAGCGGCTCCTCGATCCAGACGAGGTTCATCGGCTCCAGGGCGCGGCACATGCGCCGGGCGGTGGGACGGTCCCACTGCTGGTTGGCATCGACCATCAGGGCCACGTCGTCGCCGATCTTCTCGCGCACCGCGTCGACGCGGGCCAGATCGGTGGCGCTGTCGGGGTGACCGACCTTGATCTTGATTCCCCCGATGCCCTCGGCCACCGAGCGCGCTGCACGCTCCACCACTTCCTCGATCGGGGCGTGCAGGAAGCCACCGGAGGTGTTGTAGCAGCGGACCGAATCGCGGTGGGACCCCAGCAGTTTCGCCAGCGGCAAACCGGCCCGCCTGGCCTTGAGGTCCCACAGCGCGACGTCGAAAGCGGCGATGGCCTGCACCGACAGGCCGCTGCGGCCGACCGAGGCGCCCGCCCAGACCAGCTTGTCCCAGATCTTGGCGATGTCGCTGGGGTCCTCGCCCAGCAGCACCGGGGCGATCTCGCGGGCGTGGGCGAACTGGCCGGGTCCGCCCGCGCGCTTGGAATAGCTGAACCCGATGCCCTGCAAGCCGTTCTCGGTGGTGATCTCGGCGAAGAGCATCGCGACCTCGGTCATCGGCTTCTGCCGCCCAGTGAGGACCTTCGCATCGCTGATGGCGGTCGGCAGCGGCAGCGTCACCGAGGAGAGCTCGATCCCGGTGATGCGGTCCAGCGTGGCCGATTCGGTCGCGGTCATGGAATTCGTCTCCGTTCAGGCATCTTCGGCTGGGAGCCTCGGGCCCGGTCCTGATGGAACGGGGCGGTGGCAATTCGGGACGTGGTGATCAAGACATTAGGGCGCCCGACGATGTCGGTCCAAGACCGAAAGGACATCGATCAATACCCTCGCCGCATCGACTGTCCGTTTCAGGACCGTCGGCATCCGGAGTCGATTCATCCAAGGTATTGACCGATGCCAAAACAGGCTTGGACACGCATGGAATGACGACCATAGGCTTCCCCGAGCATTCGTGACCGCACTCACATCGGCGCGGTCTGTGCCCAGCGGAACGAAGGAGAAGGCGTTGACGAAGAAGTCAGTTCGCCGAGCGGTGGTGCCGGTGGTCGCGGCAGCACTTTCCCTGTCACTGGCCGCGTGCGGCGGGAACCTGTCCAGCGGTGGAGAAGGCGAGTTCCCGAGCGGTCCGGTCACGATGGTGGTCGGGCAGGACCCGGGAGGCAGCACGGACCTCATCGGCCGTGCGCTCGCCGATGAGGCCTCGAAGGACCTCGGTGTCGCGGTCCCGGTCGTCAACACGCCCGGGGCGAACGGAGCTCTGGCCGCCAAGGAGTTGGCGGGCAAGCAGCCCGACGGCCAGAACCTGATGGTCATCAACGCCTCGCTGACCTCCATCACCCCGCTGGCCGTCAGCCCGGAGGAAGCCGTCGACATCAACGACTTCGAAGTCGTCACGGGCATCTCGCAGGACGACTACGTGCTGGTGGCCCACGCCGAATCCGGGCTCAACTCGGTGCAGAGCCTCATCGACGCACGCCGCGACCTCAAGCTCGGGACCACCGGCGTCGGCACCGGCAGCCAGCTGTCCCAGGAGCTGCTGTTCAAGCACGCCGGCATCCCCGGCACGGCGGTGCCCTTCGACGGCGGGTCCCCGGCGATGACAGCCGTTCTCGGCAAGCAGGTCGACGTCGCCTCCGTCCAGCTCGGCGAGGCGATCAGCCAGATCAAGGCGGGCGAGCTGGTTCCGCTGGTCACGTTCTCCGCGCAGCGCAGCCCGTACCTGCCCGACACCCCGACCGCCGTGGAGAAGGGCTACGACGTCGAGGTCTCGCAGTTCCGCGCGATCGCCGCGCCCAAGGGAACTCCCCGCGAAGCCGTCGACCGGCTGCGGACCGCGTTCCAGAGCGCCTTCGCGGCTGAGTCGTACAAGAAGTTCAACGAGGAGAACCTGCTGACACCGCACGAGGTCGACGGCGCGCAGGTGGTCGAGGAGTGGACCTCCTCGCTGGAGAGCTACCGGGCCCTGGTTCAGAAGTACGGGATCGACCTCGGCGGCGAGAAGTGAGCGAGGCCCACACCGATCCGGAACTCGCGGAGCAGGAGCCGGAAGTCGGGCGCGACCAGCACGCGGCTCCGGCCGGACCGGTGGCGAACCTGGTGGTGGCGCTGGTCGTCGTGGCGCTCGGAGCCAGCGGGCTGGTCGGCTCGGCACTGCTCGGGTTGGGCACGGCGGCCGAACCCGCTGCGGGCACCTGGCCGTTCCTGATCAGCGCGGCGATCACGGCGCTCGGCATCGCGCTCGGTCTGCTGGCCCGCCGCACGGCTGACGCCGAACGCTTCTCGTCGTCGGTCTGGCGGGTCGCCGCCGGTGTCGCCACGATGATCGGGTTCGTCGCCGTGATCGACGTAATCGGGTTCGAAATCCCCTCCGCCCTGCTGGCCTTCGCGTGGCTGCGCTTCCTCGGCGGGGAGTCGTGGCGGGTGTCCGCGCTCGGCGGCCTGGGCATCGTGGTCGCCTTCTACGTGATCTTCGTCGGCGCGCTGAACGTGCCGATCCCCCACATGTTCTGAAATCCCTAGGAGCGGCGATGGATTTCCTGACCCCGGCGATCGAGGGGTTCGGCGTCGTTCTCGAACCCACCAACCTGCTGTACTGCTTCATCGGTGTCGTGATCGGCATGCTGGTCGGGGTCCTGCCCGGGCTGGGACCGGCCGCGACGATCGCGATCCTGCTGCCCCTGACGTTCAACGTCGAGCCGGTGACCGCGATCATCATGCTCGCCGGCATCTTCTACGGC
This sequence comes from Saccharopolyspora mangrovi, assembly GCF_035320975.1. Lineage (NCBI taxonomy): Bacteria > Bacillati > Actinomycetota > Actinomycetes > Pseudonocardiales > Pseudonocardiaceae > Saccharopolyspora > Saccharopolyspora mangrovi. The sequence goes on from NZ_JAWLNX010000029.1 coordinate 3,613, forward strand.
GCGCAGTACGGCGGCACCATCACCTCGGTGCTGCTGCGGCTGCCCGGCGAGGCGTCGTCGGTGGTGACGGTCTTCGACGGGCACGCGCTGGCGCGGCAGGGCAAGGCAGGAACGGCCCTCGGCATCGCGGCCATCGGATCGTTCGCCGGAGGCACCCTCTCGATCGTGGCGCTGTCGTTCCTGGCGCCCCTGATCGCCGGGTTCGCGCTGGACTTCGGCCCGCCGGAGTACACCGCCCTGGCGCTGCTGGGGATCCTGCTGGTCGCCACGGTCAGCAACGGCGGCAAGGTGAAGGCGATCATCGCCGCCTGCGTCGGCCTGCTGCTGGCAACGGTCGGGCGGGATGCGTTCACCGGTTCCGAGCGCTTCACCTTGGACGTCCTCGCGCTCTCCGACGGGCTCGACTTCGTGCCCATCGCGATGGGCCTGTTCGGGATCGGCGAGATCCTCCACAACCTCGAACAACGGCGCAAAGCCGCGGCAGCGCCCGGCAGGGTCGCCAACGTGTGGCCCTCGCGAGGAGATCTCCGCCAGGCCTCGGGTGCGATGGGGCGCGGGTCGGTGCTCGGGTTCGTCCTGGGCGTGCTGCCCGGCGGCGGCGCGACGCTGTCCTCGCTGGCGGCCTACGCGCTGGAGAAGCGCCGGTCGAAGACCCCGGAACGCTTCGGAAGCGGTGCGGTGGAGGGCGTGGCCGCGCCGGAGACGGCGAACAACGCGGCAGCCACCTCGTCGTTCATCCCGCTGCTGACGCTGGGCATTCCGGCGAACGCGACGATGGCGATGATCTTCGGCGCGCTGCTGATCCAGGGCGTGACCCCAGGACCTCAGCTCGTGGACGAGGAACCGGAGCTGTTCTGGGGCGTGGTGAACTCGATGTACATCGGGAACGTCCTGCTGCTGATCATGAGCATCCCACTGGTCGGCCTGTTCGTGAAGATCCTGCGGGTGCGCGAGTCGGTCCTGGCCCCGATCACGGTGCTGATCACGCTGATCGGCGTCTACACCGTCCGCAACAGCGTCTTCGACATCGTGCTGGTGATCGCGTTCGGCGCCCTCGGTTACCTGATGAAGAAGTTCGGCTTCGAACCCGGTCCGCTGGTGCTGGCGTTCGTCCTGGGTTCGCTGCTGGAGACCTCGTTGCGCAGGTCGCTGCTGCTCTTCGAAGGCGACCCGACCGGGTTCGCGACCAGGCCGATCTCGGGCGCGCTGCTCGCCCTGCTGGTCGTCGTCGTCCTGCTTCCGCTGCTGCAGAAGCTCCTTCGAGCACGGCGGGCGGCACCGGAGGACACCCGCGAGAAAGCGGGGCTGTAGATCGGCTCCGATCTACAGCCCCGGTCTCACCGCCACGGCCGCTGCTGACCCGGGTTCTGCGGGCCAGGCGGCTGCGGGCCAGGCGGCTGCGGGCCAGGCGGCTGCGGGCCAGGCGGCTGCGGGCCAGGCGGCTGCGGGCCAGGCGGCTGGGGTCCGGGCGGCTGCGGAGGCCGCGGCGGGGGCTGGTTGGGCGGCTGGATGCGCGGCTTGTGGGTCGGCATGTCGGTCAGCTGCTTCGGCATGGTGAAGAAGCCCGACTGCTCGTTGCGCGCCCAGGGCGCCGGCTTCGGCTGCGGCGTGCGGCGGAAGAACGCGTCGCGCGCCATCCCCATCAGCGTGACGATCTGCCCCCGGCGAGCGAAGAACGCCTGCGGGTCGATCGTGCGGCGTTCGGCCTGGGAGTGCAGCAGGGCGAGCTCGGTGGCCGCGAGCTGGTAGTCGCCCATCGCCTGCGCCCCGACGGCGCCCGCCTGGTGACGAGCCCAGTTCCGGGCCTGGCGGCGGCCGGTCATCGTGCCGAGCATCTGGATGTCGTTGGGCGCCACCAGACCGCTGGGGATGTAGGACGGCAGGTAGCGGCCGATGAGGTGCACAAGCCGCCGGCGGTCCCGGACCAGGACGACCACCAAGACCACCAGCACCACGGCCTCGACGAGGTAGGCCACGACAAGGCCGCCGATGCCGAACAGCACCGAGCCGCCGTTCCAGAGGGCGTGCAGGAACACCGCCGCGCACCAGCCGAGGATCGGCGCGAAGAACCGGCCCGCACCCCGGTGGGTGGCCGCGTAGGCGATGCCCAGCCCGGTCATCGCGGTGTACATCGGGTGTCCCAGCGGGGCCACCACGCCCCGGATCAGGACGGTGCCCCAGATCTCGCCGGGCACCGAGGCCAGGCCCTGCATGTAGTAGAGGACGTTCTCGACCAGCGCGAAGCCCAGCCCGCACAGGGCCGCGTAGACGATCCCGTCGGTCGGCCCGTCGATCTCGTTGCGGCGGACCAGCAGCAGGAACAGCAGCAGGGCGCCCTTGAAGCTCTCCTCCACGACCGGAGCGATCACCGAAACCGTCAGCACCGTGGCCGTTTCCGGACCGAGCACCACGGCCAGCACCGACTCGCCGAGCGAGTTGATGATCAGCGCGCCCAGCAGCGCCACACCAGCGCCCCAGCCGAAGGAGACCAGCAGGTTCAGCCTCGGCTCCGGTTCCAGCCGGTCCACCAGCAGGATCAGCGCCACCAGCACGATCGCGGTCGGCAAGGCGAGCAGCATGCCGATCACGACGTTGCCCGGCGCGCCGGGGACCAGCAGGAAGTAGGACGCCAACGCCAGCAGCATGCAGACGCCGGAGATCACCAGGCCGATGATCAACGACACCGGCGCGCGGTTGGAGCTGCGTCCTTCCAGGACCGATTGCGGGCTGAGAGCGGGCATGCCCGGCAGCGTAGGAGATGAACCACGATCACCTCCGGTCAGCCCCGAAATGCTCCGGGGCTGACCGGAGCGCTTCAGCTGTTCTGCGGGAAACCGAGGTTCACGCCGCCGTGCGAGGGGTCGGGCCAGCGCGTGGTGATGACCTTGGTGCGGGTGAAGAAGCGGATGCCGTCCGGACCGTAGGCGTGGGAGTCGCCGAACAGCGAGTCCTTCCACCCGCCGAAGGAGAACTGCGCCACCGGGACCGGGATCGGCACGTTCACGCCCACCATGCCCACCTCGACCTCCTCGCAGAACTGGCGGGCCGCCCCTCCGCTCTCGGTGAAGATCGCGGTGCCGTTGCCGTAGGGGTTGCCGTTGAGGACCTCCAGCGCGGCGTCGTAGCTCGGGGCGCGCAGCACCGACAGCACCGGGCCGAAGATCTCGTCGGCGTAGATCGACATCCCGGTGCTGACGTGGTCGAACAGCGTGGGGCCGAGCCAGAAGCCGCCCTCGGCGCCATCGACCTCGACGCCCCGGCCGTCGACGACCAGCTCCGCGCCGGCGCTCAGACCCGCGTCCACGTAGGATGTCACGCGGTCCCGGTGCGCGGCGGTCACCAGCGGCCCCATGTCGCAGGAGCGGCGGCCGTCGCCGACGTTGAGCTTGCCCATCCGCTCGGCGATCTTGGCGACCAGCTCGTCGCCCACCGGGTCGACCGCCACCACCGCGGACACGGCCATGCAGCGCTCACCGGCCGAGCCGAAACCGGCCGACACGGCGGCGTCGGCGGCCAGGTCCAGGTCCGCGTCGGGCAGCACCACCATGTGGTTCTTCGCGCCGCCCAGCGCCTGGACCCGCTTGCCGTGCACGGTGCCGGTCTCGTAGACGTAGCGGGCGATCGGGGTGGATCCGACGAACGAGATCGCCTTGACGTCGCGGTGCTCCAGCAGCGCGTCCACCGCGACCTTGTCTCCCTGGACGACGTTGAACACGCCGTCCGGCAGCCCCGCCTCCTGCCACAGGCGGGCGATGAACAGGGCCGCCGACGGGTCCTTCTCGCTGGGCTTGAGCACCACCGAGTTGCCGCAGGCGATGGCGTTGGGCACGAACCACAGCGGCACCATCGCCGGGAAGTTGAACGGCGAGATCACCCCGACCACGCCGACCGGCTGCCGCGTGGAGTGCACGTCGACGCTGGTCGAGGCGTTCTCCGAGAACCCGCCCTGCAGCAGGTTCGGGATGCCGCAGGCGTACTCGACGTTCTCCAGCCCGCGCTGCACCTCCCCCGCCGCGTCGGACAGGACCTTGCCGTGCTCGGCGGTGATGATCTCGGCGAGCTCGCCGGAGCGCTTGTTGAGCAGTTCCCGGAACGCGAACAGCACCGAGGACCGCTTGGCCAGCGACGCGCGCCGCCACTCCCGCTGCGCCCGGGCCGCCGCGGCCACGGCGGAGTCCACATCGGATCCGTCGGCGAAGGCGACCGTCCCGGTCTGCTCCCCGGTGGCGGGGTTGAACACCTTCCCGGTGCGCTCGGGGGCGGTTTCGGCGGGTTTGCCCGCGATCCAGTGGTTGATCAGCTCGGTCATGATGAGAACAGCTCCTGCTCGGCCAGCGAGACGGTTTCGGTGAGGATCCGCAGCGCGTGGGCCGCTTCGGACTCGGTGAGCGTCATCGGCGGCGCCAGGCGCAGGACGTTGCCGTGCAACCCGCCCTTGCCTATCAACAGGCCGCGCTGCTTGGCCAGCTCCATCACCCTCGCGGCGGCCTCCGGTGCGGGCTGCTTGCCGCCCGGCACGACGAGTTCGACGCCGATCATCAGGCCCTTGCCGCGCACGTCGCCGATCAGCGCGCACTCGTGGGCGCGCAGCCCCTGCAGCAGCTGGGCGCCCAGCTTGGCGGCGTTGCCCTGCAGGTCGTGCTCGAGCAGGTACTCCAGCGCGGCGTGGGCGCCACCGGTGGAGATCGGGTTGCCGCCGAAGGTGGAGATCGAGTTCGCGCCGATGTCGTCGATCAGCTCGGCCTCGGCGACCAGGCCGCCGATCGCCAGCCCGTTGCCCAGGCCCTTCGCGAACGTCATCGCATCGGGTGTCACGCCGTGGGCCTGGATGCCCCAGAAGTGCTCGCCGGTGCGGCCCCACCCGGTCTGCACCTCGTCGGAGATCAGCAGGATGCCGTACTCGTCGAGGACCTCGGCGAAAGCGCCCAGCAGCCCGTCGGGCGGGGTCGCGAAACCACCGACGCCCTGGATCGGTTCGGCGATCATGCAGGCAACGTCGCCGGCGGTGGTGGTCTCGATGACCTCGCGCAGGTCGTCGACGCAGGCGGCGATGTAGTCGGCGTCGGACAGCTGCGAGAACGGGCTGCGGTAGCGGTAGCCGCCGTGCACGTAGCTGACCTTCAGCGGCGACAGGGAGGTCGCCGACCAGCCGCGGTTGCCCGTCACGGCCAGCGTCGCGAAGGCCCGCCCGTGGTAGGAGTTGCGCAGCGCCAGGACCTGGTTGCTGCGGCGCTTCTGGGTCGCCAGCATCAGCGCGGTCTCGTTGGCCTCGGTGCCTGAATTGGTGAAGAACACCTTCGGGTTGCGCAGCCCGGACAGCTCCGCGATGCGCTCGGCCAGCTCCACCTGCTGCCGGATCAGGTACAGCGTCGAGGTGTGCAGCACGCCGGTGTCGACCTGGCGGCGGACCGCGTCGCTGATCTCGTCGATGTCGTAGCCGATGGCGTTGGTGAGGATGCCGGCGAAGAAGTCCAGGTAGGTGTTGCCGTCGGCGTCGGTGACGTGGCGTCCCGAGCCGCTGACGATCTCGATCGGCTCCTCGTAGTACAGCGACAGCCAGTCCGGCAGCACGGCCTTGTGCCGCGCCAACAGCGAATCCGACATGCTTCCTCCTGCTCTGACGGCCTCGTGGCGATCCCGCCAGTCTCTCGCCTCGGAGGCCGCGCGGCCATGCCCGAGGCCCTGTGATCAGCTCGGCGGGACGCGCTAACGGCTACCCCCGATGACCGCGCGCGCACCGGGTGTAGCCTGTGCCCCGCCGGTCACGCCACACCAGCACCTCCCCCCAGTAGCTGGCGTCGCGTGGCCGGCCCTATTCGCTCCCGCCACGCATGCCGTCACCGGCCGTGATCCTCGGACCCTCGGGAACCCCTTCGAGTGATCAATTGGGCTTTTCCGCGCATGGGCGTTGGGCCGATTGGGTCAACCCACCTAGCCTCGCGTCACGCACCCCTCGCGGACGAGTCCCGTCCGCGGAGGTGGGGAAATTGACCAACCGAAACCACGACGCCCTGTCCGCCCGCTGCCTGCCGGGAGATCCGGTGGACACGAGCCTGCGACGGGGCGGAGCACAACACCGGGGGCGACACGATGAGCACAGTGGTCGCGGTGCGCTTCGCCGCAGGCGTGGTCGCCGAGTCCCGTCGCCAGACGCATCTGGCGACCCGACCGGAAGGCCCCTTCCCGGCCGCGTGGCGCACGCTGTGCGGCCTGCAGATCCCCTCGTACGTGGCGGAGATCTCCGAGCGCCCGGCCGGGATGCCGTGCGTGCGGTGCATGTCGCGGCTTCCCGGCCCACCGGAGCAGGAGCTGGAGCGGTGATTCAGCGGGCGATGGACAGCGACAGCGCGAACTCCGCCGCGTCGTCGAGCCACCAGCTGCCCAGGTCGAAACCGGCCACGGCCAGCTCGTCGGCGATGCGGTTGCGCCGGAACTTGGCCGAGATCTCGGTGCGGATCTCCTCGCCCTCGGCGAATTCCACGTCCAGCGACAGCTCGCGCACCCGCACGTGCATCGGGCGCCGCGCGCGCAGCCGCATCTCGATCCACTCCTGGTCGGCGTTCCAGCGCGCCACGTGCTCGAAGGAGTCCACGTCGAAGTCGGCTCCGAGCCGGTTGTTGAGCACCTGCAGCACGTTCCGGTTGAACTCGGCGGTCACCCCCTGGGCGTCGTCGTAGGCGCGGATCAGCCGCGAAGGCTTCTTGACCAGATCAGTTCCCAGCAGCAGCCACTCCCCCGGCCGCATCGCGGAGTGCAGCGCGGCGAAGAACCCGGCGCGTTCCTCCGGCAGCAGGTTGCCGATCGTGCCGCCCAGGAACGCCACCAGCCGGCCCTCGCCCTCGTCGAGGCGGCCGGTGGTGAAGTCGTCGACGACTCCGGAGACCTCCAGATCCGGGTAGTCGGCCTCGATGGTCGCCACCGCGCCGCGCAACGCGGATTCGGAGACGTCCAGCGGCACGAACCGGCGCAGCGTGCCGTGCTTGCCGAGGGCGTCGAGCAGCAGCCGCGTCTTCTCCGACGATCCCGAGCCGAGTTCGACCAGCGTGGCGGCGTTGGTGAGCTCGGCGATGGTCAGCGCCGTTCGCCGCAGGATCTGGTGCTCTGCGCGGGTCTGGTAGTACTCGTCGAGCTCGGTGATGCGCTCGAAGAGGTCGCTGCCCCGGGCGTCGTAGAACCACTTGGGCGAGAGCCACTTCGGGTGGTCGGTGAGTCCTTCCCGGACGTCGGCGCGCAGTTCGCGATCGGCGTCGGCATCGGTGAAGCGCACGGTCAGTTCGGGATGTCGCACGGATCCTCCCCCAGGGATACGACCTCGGTGTGTTCGGTGTCGGCGACCACCAGGCAGCGGTCGGGGATCTCCACCCACTCGGCTCCGTCGGACGAGCCGAACGGCTCGGAGGCGACGGTCACCGCGTCGGGTTCGCGACGCACCCACAGCGAGTGCGTCCAGGTCGTGGCCACGATCCGGTTGGCGTCGCCGAGCAGCAGGTTCAGCCGCGAATCGGGCGCGGCGGCGTGCACCTCGGCCACCAGCTCGGCCATCGCGGTCTCCGGCGCGGTACCGTCGGCGAGGCGCTGCCGCAGCAGCGCCCACAGCACGGCGGAGTCGGTGGGCTGGGCGGTGAGCAGCTCCGCCGGGTCCAGCCGCGCGGCGAGCTTGGCCAACGAGTCGGGCCAGCCGCCGACCTTGCCGTTGTGGCTGAACAGCCGCCGCCCGTCGGTCAGCGGCGCGCACAGCTCGGGCCCGACGGGCATGCCGACGGTCGCCGAGCGCACCGCCGCCACCACCGCCGAGGCCCTCAGGTCCCGCGCCAGCGGCGGGAACGAGGTGTCGGTCCACATCGCCGCGCCGTTGCGGTAGACGCCGGGGGTGCCGTCGTCGCGGAACCAGCCGGCGCCGAAGCCGTCGGCGTTGACGGTGCCGCCGCCGCGCATGTCGTTGGGGGCCCAGGACTGCTCCAGCAGCGAGTGCGGCGGGTCGAGCAGCAGCTCGGCCAGCGACACGGGGGACCCGAGGTAGGCCAGGTGCCTGCACATGCTCAGCACTCGTCCGCGATCGGGGTGCGGGCGCAGCGGAAGCCCGCGAAGATCTGCCGCCGGATCGGGTAGTCCCAGTTGCGGAAGGTCCCCCGGCACGCCGAGCGGTCGGTGCCGAACGAGCCGCCGCGCAGCACCTTGTGGTCGGAACCGAAGAACACCTCGGAGTACTCCCGGTACGGGAACGCCGCGAAGCCGGGGTAGGGCAGGAAGTCGCTGGAGGTCCACTCCCACACGTCGCCGATGAGCTGCCGCGCACCGCAGGGCGACTCGCCCAGCGGGTAGGCCCCCGCCGGGGCCGGTTGCAGGTGCCGCTGGCCGAGGTTGGCGTGCTCGGGCTCCGGGTCCTCATCTCCCCACGGGTAGCGGCGGGAGCGTCCGGTGGCCGGGTCGTGGCGGGCGGCCTTCTCCCACTCCGATTCGGTGGGCAGCCGCTTGCCCGCCCAGGCGGCGTAGGCCTCGGCCTCGTAGAAGCTGACGTGCACGACCGGTTCGTCGCCGGGCACCTCTTCGACGTGGCCGAACCGGCGGCGCAGCCACCGATCGCCGTCGCGGAACCAGAACCTGGGTGCTTCCAGGGAGGCCTTGTGCCGGTAGCGCAGTCCGGCGTCGCTCCACCACTGCGGCTCGCGGTAGCCACCGGCGTCGATGAACCGGGCGAACTCGGCGTTGGTGACCGGCGTGGTGTCCAGGTAGAAGGAGTCCACGTGCACCTCGTGCGCCGGGCGTTCGTTGTCCAGCGCCCACGGCTCGGTGGAGGTGCCCATCGTGAACGGTCCGCCCGGCACGAACACCTCGGCGAGCAGCGCCTCGGACGGCCGGGGCGGTGGGGACTCGGCGGTGAGCGCGGGCGGGCCGTCCCGGAGCTGGTGGGTGGCCAGCATGGTCTCGTCGTGCTGCTGCTCGTGCTGCACGATCATGCCGAACGCGAACGCCTGCTCCACGAGCCTGCGCCCTTCCATCGGGGTCTCGTCGAGCAGGTCGAAGACCTTGTCCCGCACGGTGCCGATGTAGTCGCGGGCTTCGCGCGGGCCGAGCAGCGGCAGTTCGGGGCGGTCCGCGCGGCGGTGCTGGAAGGCGTCGTAGAGGTCGTCGATGTCGGGCCGGATGGCTTCCCGCCCGCCGACGTCGCGCACCAGCCACAGCTCCTCCTGGCTGCCGACGTGCGCGAGGTCCCACACCAGCGGCGACATCAGCGGCGAGTGCTGCTTGACCAGGTCCTCGTCGTCGACGGCGTCGGTGAGCTGCGCGCTGCGCCGCCGGGTGCGGGCGAGTTCGGCGGCGACGTGTTCGCGCAGGTCCTCGGTTTCCAGTTCCTGAAGGTTCTTCACCGTGCGCACCTCCGGTCGTGACGGGTTCAGCTCAGCCGCCGGGCGAGGTGCTCGGCGAGGCGGTCGGACAGCCCTTCGCCGACCTCGTCGAGCAGCCGGCAGGCCAGGTCGAAGATCTCGCGGGCGCAGCGCGCCAGCACCGGGTCGGCGAGGCCGGAGCGCGCGGCGTGCACCCAGCGCCCAGCGGCGGGTGCGGCCATCACCGCCACCTTGTCCACAACGGACTCGTCGGCGAACAGCACCGCCAGCGCCGCGGTGGGCAGCATCCAGTCCGTGCCGGACTGCGCGTCCAGGTACCGCACTTCCAGGTAGCCGCGCGCGCGGACCGGCGGGAATACGGTGGTCAGGTGGTAGTCCAGGTCGTCGCGGGTGGGCGGTTCGGACAGCCCGCCGTGGATCCACTCGGCGAAGCTCAGCCCGCTGGGCGCCGACCAGTCGTCGCCGTCACGCCGGCGGCACACGATCGACATGTCCAGCATCCGCCTCGCCCAGCCGGCGACCGGATCTCCCCTGGTCGGGCCGGGCCGGGTGCGCGGCGGGTCGGTGTCGAGCAGCACCCGGGTGCGGGTGGAGGCCCAGCCGGTCTCCCGGCCGAACAGCCGGGGCGAGTTCGCGAACGCCGCGATCATCACCGGGCCGAGGGCGTGCAGCGCGTTCCAGCGGGCGGCGATCCGCTCCGGCTCGCCGGCGTCCAGGCACACCTGCACCCCGGCGGTGCTGCACATCATCAGCCGGCCGTCCAGGCCGATGCGGTCGAACGCGGTCTCCATCGCCTGGTAGCGCGGGACTCGCAGGATCCGGTTCGGGTACCGGTGGGGATCGATGCCGCTGTCGCCGAGCGCGAGACCGGCCTCCTCGACGCGGCGGCGGAGGTAGTCGGAGTCGGCGGCGACCACGCTCAGCAGGGAACGCAGCGACGTGGTGGGAAGACTGGAGATCTCGACCTGGCCACCAGGCTCAACGGTGAGCACGGAGCCGTTCGGCAGCGCCTGCTGCGGGCTGTCGGGGACCAGGGAGCGGGGTGCGTGCGGGCCGAGCGCGGCGATCAGCGCCTCGGCGTCGATGGCACGTCCCGGATCGGATCGGTGGTGCACGGTCCATTCGAGTTCGACGCCCAGCAGGCGCGGAGGGCCGTGCTTGAAGCAGACCGACGCGACGTAGGCTTCGGCCTCCGCACGGGTGCGCACCCTGGAGGTCGGGAACTCGTCGGCTGCAGGATCGGTCGATATCGGCAAGATCATCACCGCCCGTGATTGGCCGGCTACCGACGCTACCGCCCACCCCTGACAGTCGCGACCCTTGTTCTGCGCTCGGGCAGCTGCTATCGACCCGGGCGAAAACGCCCGAAACAGCCCGGTTCGGGTGGGAATCGGCGGGAAACGCCAACAAAACGTACGTACGGATTGCGACGGCCAGGACTGTCCTGCGAGGATTCACCGCATGCCCCGGGTCAGCCAGGACCACTTGGACGCGCGACGCCGTCAGATCCTCGACGGTTCGCGGTCCTGCTTCGCGCGCTTCGGTTACGAGGGTGCCACCGTGCGACGCCTGGAAGAAGCCACCGGGCTGTCCCGCGGGGCGATCTTCCACCACTTCAAGGACAAGGAATCGCTGTTCCTCGCCCTCGCGGAGGACGACGCGGCGCGGATGGCCGACGTGGTCGCCGAGCGGGGCCTGGTGCAGGTGATGCGCAACCTGCTCGACGAACCCACCGGCGCCGAGGCGCGCGCGCTGGGCGCCGACTGGCTGGGCACCCGGCTGGAGGTCTCCCGCAGGCTGCGCACCGACACCGAGTTCCGGGACCGGTGGGCCCAGCGCTCCGAGCTGCTCACCGCCGCCACCCGGGCTCGCCTGCAGTGGCAGCGCGAGTCCGGCAACCTGCGCGACGACGTCGACGTGGACGTGCTGACCGCCTACCTGGAACTGGTCCTGGAGGGCCTGGTCTCGCACCTGGCGATGGGCCTGCCCGCCAAGCACCTGGGCTCGGTGCTCGACGTCGTCGAGGAGAGCGTGCGACGCCACCGGGGTCGGTGATACCACAGCACGGCCGCCGTCCGGCGTAATCTCACGCCACGGGTCGGCTGAGGTGAAGGAGCGCGGGCGGCATGGGCAGCGAGTGGTGGAACCGCTTCCTCGCTTCCGATCCGTCCTTGCGGAGGCTGCGCACGGCCGTGCGGGTCACGCTCGCCGTCGCCCTGACGCTGGCGGCCTCGGTGCCGCTGCTGGCCTGGTGGGGTCAGCCGCTGCCGAGCGCCATGATCGGCGCGGTGGTGGCGATCAACGGTTCGCTGGGCGTCAACGACCCGGACCGGCGCGACCAGGCCATCACCTACGCGCTGCTGCCGCTGCCGGTGCTGGCGGCCTTGGGCCTGTCGATCGCCACGCAGTTCTCACCGCTGCTGCACAGCGCGGTGTTCCTGGTGGTCATCTTCGTCGCAGTGTACGTGCGGCGGTTCGGTCCCCGGTTCTTCCCGCTGGGCATGGTCGCGTTCATGGGCTACTTCTTCGCGATGTTCCTGCGCCCGCCGCCCGCCCAGTTCCCGGCACTGCTGGTCGCGGTGCTCATCGGCACCGTCGCGGCGGCCGGTCTGCGGTTCCTGGTGCTGCGCGACGATCCCGAAGGGGTGCTGGCGCGCGGCCGGCGCACGCTGCGCGCCCAGGTGCACGGGCTCCTGCACGCGGTGCGCGACGTCGCCGAGCAGCCGCAGTCGACGGCCCGGCGGCGCAGGCTGCACAACCACTCGGCCCGGTTGAACGAGACCTCGCTGATGCTGGAGAACACCGTCGGCCGGCTGGACCAGCTCTCCGAAGCCAGCCGCAGCGTGCTGCGCCAGCGGATCCTCGACGTCGAACTGGCCGCCGAGAACCTGGTGACCCGGCTGCTGCAGCTGGTCGACCACCCCAGCGGTGGTGGTGCCGTGCCGCACGCGGTCGGCGCGCTGCTGTCGGTGCTGCAGAGCCACCCGCAGCAGATCCGCGAGGCCACCCGCCGGGTCTCCGAGCAGGTCGAGGACCGCGGTTCGGTGGAGCTGGCGATGGCCATCCGTCGCCTCGGCACGGAACTGGCGGAACTGGCCGAGGCGACCGGCGAGCTCGGCGAGCAGGGCGACGAGACCGAGATCGAAGCCGAGGACGGCACCGAGGAGACCGCCGACGAGCAGACCGGCCTGGCCCGGCCGGAGCTGCGCACCGCCATCCAGGTCACCGTCGCGGCCGGGCTGGCGATCGTGCTCGGCCAGCTGGTCTCGCCCAACCGCTGGTACTGGGCGGTGATCACCGCGTTCGTGGTGTTCATCAGCACCAACAGCCGCGGCGAGCTGCTCGTGCGCGCCTGGCAGCGCACCGCGGGCACCATCTTCGGGGTGCTGGCCGGGATCCTGGTCGCCGCGCAGGTCAGCGGTGATCTCACCGCCGAGCTGGCGGTGATCCTGCTGTGCGTGTTCCTGGCGTTCTACTTCGTCGGCTACTCCTACGCGGCGATGACGTTCTTCATCACCACGCTGCTCGGCGCGCTGTACGGGATGCTCGGCACCTTCAACATCGCGGTGCTGGAGACGCGGCTGGCCGAGACGGCCGTGGGCGCGCTGGCCGGAGTGCTGGCGGCGGTGTTCGTGCTGCCCACCCGCACCCGCGAGGTGGTCCGCAACAACACCGCCGAGTTCCTCAAGGCGCTGCGGGACTTCCTGCGCAGCACCGGAACCGAGCTCAGCGAGCACGGAACCGCATCGGACCTGCAGGAACCCACCCGCGCGCTGGACGACGCGCTGCAGCAGGTGCTCACCAGCGCCAGCCCGCTGACGGCCTACCGCTTCCGGTCGCGGCGCAGCCAGGTGCAGCGGATGGCGGCCAAGCTCAGCGGCTGCGCCTTCTACGTCCGCAACCTCTCGGTGGCGCTGGGCGACGCGGCCGAGATGGTCGACGCCGACACCCGGGAGCGGCTGGCCGAGCAGCTGTGGGCGCTGGCCGACGCCGCCGAATCCCTCACCGACGAGGGGCAGGTGCCGTTCGAGGAGGCCATCGGCGCCGCCCACCGCAGCTCCGACGAGCTGCACGACCTCGCCGAATCGCTCACCGACGGGCCGACGTCGTTGCACCGCAGCGTCCGGTTCCTGGACCGCACGACGCAGGTGCTCGACGAGCTGGCGCGCGAGCTCGGCACCGAAGCTCACCTGGCCGGGCGAAGCTGACGCCCCCTTCTGGCGACACGGCACCGAGTCCGTAGGACGCCGTGGCGACCACTCATACGCTGCGAGATCAACTGCCTCCACGCGCTTGAGGAGCCCCCACGTGAAGCGTTCGATCGCGCTCGGCCTGGCGGCGGTCGCCGTCCTGGCCGTCGCACCCGCCGCGGCGAGCACCGCTGCGGCGCAACCGGGACCGCAGTTCGGTCCGTGCCCGCAGGACGTCGCCACGCCGTACCCGCAGCTGCGCTGCGCCACCATCGACGTGCCGCTGGACCACGCCAACCCGGGCGGCGAGCAGGTGCAGCTGCTGATCTCCAAGCTGCCGGCCCGGAACCCGCAGGCACGCCGGGGCGCGCTGCTCGTCAACCCCGGTGGTCCCGGCGGCCCGGGCGTGGACTTCGCGGGCACCCTCTCGGAGCTGGTGCCGCAGCAGGTTCGCGACTCCTACGACCTGATCGGTTTCGACACCCGAAACACCGCGCACAGCACGCCGATCAGCTGCGCGGACCCGGCGACGCACTGGGCCAACCCGCTGCCCGACCCGGACTCCCCCACCGCCCGAGAGATCAACTGGCGCCGCGCCGAGGCCTACGCCGACGGGTGCGCGCAGCGCGCCGGGAAGTACCTGCCGCACCTGAACACGCCCACCAACGCCCGCGACATGGACCTGATCCGGGCCGCGCTGGGCGAGCAGAAGATCAGCTTCCTGGGCTACTCCTACGGCACCTACCTCGGCGCCGTCTACGGGCAGCTGTTCCCGCAGCGCGTGGACCGGATGGTCCTGGACAGCTCGGTCAACCCCGACACCTCGGAGATCTGGTACGGCAACAACCTGGCCCAGGACGTGGCCGCGCAGCAGCGCCTCGACCACTTCTTCGGCTGGGTCGCCCGGCACGACCGGGTCTTCCACCTCGGCACCGACCAGCGGGCGGTGAAGGCGGCATGGGAGGGCGTGCAGGCGGAACTGCGCCGGGTTCCGCGCGGTCCGCTGGGGCCCTCGGAGCTGATCGAGATCAGCTTCAACGCTCTCTACGGCGAGTCCGACTGGCAGCCGCTGGCCCAGGGCCTGGCGGACTTCCGGCTGCGCGGTGACGACCGCGGGCTGGCGGCGATGGTCAAACCGAAGGACGCCCTGGCCGAGAACGGCAACGCCATCTACAACGCCGTGGAGTGCGCGGACGCGCCGTGGCCGACCCGGCGCGCGGAGTGGGAGCGCGACTCCCGCCGGATGGCCGTCGAGCACCCGTTCGCCGCGTGGTTCAACAGCTGGACGGTCGCCCCGTGCCGCACCTGGCAGGCGCCCCGGCAGCAGCCCGCGAAGATCACCGGTGAGGGCCTGCCGCCGGTGCTGATGTTCAACTCCGAGCACGACGTGGCCACGCCCTACGCCGGGGCGGTCGAGATGCACCACTCACTGCCCTCGTCGGTCCTGGTCACCGAGCGGGACGCGGGCAAGCACGGGGTCTGGGCGCTGTCCGGCAACGCCGAGGCGGACCGGATCGGCGCGGACTACCTGGTGGGCGGCCTGCTGCCGCCCGAGGACGTCGCGATCCCCGGTCACCCGGAGCCCGACCCGTCGGCCCCGGACACCCGCAGCTCCCGAACCTACGACCTGCGCTGACCCCCAGGACGGAAGAAGGCCGGCCCCCGCTCGGGGACCGGCCTTCTTCCGTCGCGTCGGGCGTCAGAGCACGCCGTGCATGTAGCGCTTGATGCTGCGCGCGGAGACCAGCAGCAGCACCGCGCACGCGATCGTGACCACGCCGACGATCGAGAAGTACAGCTGCTGGTTGTCCACCGAGTACAACTTCACCAGCTGGGCGCCCAGGCCTTGACCCATCGCCGGGGCCAGCCAGTACAGGCCCATCATCTGCGAGGCGAAGACCTTCGGCGCCAGCTTGGTGGTCGCCGACAGGCCGACCGGAGAGAGCATCAGCTCGCCGACGGTCATGATCACGAACACCAGGGCCAGCATGATCGGCAGGTGCTTGCCGTCGTCACCAGCCACGACCTTGGACAGCACCACCCACAGGAACGACACGCCGACGAAGAACAGACCGCCGACGAACTTCTGCGGGGTGGAGGGCTGCCGCGAGCCCAGCTTCATCCACAGCGTCGCCATCACCGGCGCCAGGATGATGATCGCCAGCGGGTTGACCGACTGGAACCAAGAGGCCGGGACGGCGAACCCGAGGACGTTGAGGTCGGTGTCGGCCTCGGCCAGGTTCGCGAGCGTGTTCGGCTGCTGCTCGAACAGCATGAAGAACAGCGCGGTGGCCAGGAACAGCGGGATGTAGGAGATCAGCCGGTCCCGCTCGATCTTGGTGATCTGCTTGCTGGAGAGCATCACCGCGAAGTAGATGACCGGCAGCACCGCGGAGATGACGCTGATCAGGTTGACCAGGCCCTCCAGTCCCATCACGCCGCTCACCGACAGCAGGACCAGCACCAGCACGAAGCCCAGCGCGATGCCGCCGGCGCGACCCAGGACGCGGCCCTTGTGCTCGGCGGGCAGCGGGTTGACCGGAGCGAGGCCGCCGGTGCCGAGGTGCTTCTGGCCGAGGACGTACTGCACCAGGCCCGCCGCCATGCCGATCGCGGCGACGCCGAAGCCGAGGTGCCAGCTGACCTTCTCACCGAGCGTGCCCACGACGAACGGCGCGACGAAGGCACCGAGGTTGATGCCCATGTAGTAGATCGAGAAACCGGCGTCGCGGCGGGTGTCCTGCTCGCTGTAGAGGGTGCCGACCAGGCCCGAGACGTTGGGCTTGAGCAGACCGGTACCGATCACCAGCAGCACCAGGCCCAGCAGCACGGTGGTCATGCCACCGGGCAGGGCGAGTCCGATGTGGCCGAGCATGATGATCACGCCGCCGTAGAGCACCGCGCGCTGCGCGCCGATGATCCGGTCGGCCAGCCAGCCGCCGAGGACGCCGGTCATGTAGACCGAGGCGCCGTAGACGCCGACCACCGACAGCGCGGTGGATTCGGGTATGCCCAAACCACCTTCGGAAACGGCGTAGTACAGGTAGTACGCCAGAATGGCGCGCATGCCGTAGTAGGAGAACCGCTCCCACATCTCGGTGAAGAACAGCGTCAACAAACCGCGCGGGTGTCCGAAGAAACCCTTCTGCGGCGCGTCCGCAACCGTGGGTGTGCTCACGATCACGTCCTCTCGTGATTGTTCAGCGCGGCGGTGACCGCGACGACTTTGTCGCAGGTTACTTCTAGGTAGACTGGACCAGACCTCCGGGGCGAGAAGCAGCCACGGACCGGCCACAACGGACCCCTCACCGCGCCATCGCACCTGGTGGGGAGCATGCCGCCGGTCGAACGGCACCGCACGCGTGGCCGCGAACGCCAACTCCGGGAAAGCCGCGAATCGTGATCGTGGCGATGCTGAAGGCACCCCAGAACCGCCGGTATACTCGTTAAGACCATTTCCAACCGGTCTTTTCAATTCACGGGAGTGAGCACTTCAGTGCCTGCGGCACAATCCCCTGAGGGAAGCAGTACCGAGCCGGGCAGCAGACCCGGCTCTTCCCGACCCACTGGCTCCAGCACGAGGCGGGCCGAGGGTTGATCGAAATCCTGCTGGCCGTGGTCGGCCTGCTGTTCATCGCGGTGCTCACGCTGGGCACCGGTCTCGCGGTGGCCGCCGAGTTCTCGCTGACCTCGCTGGAGCGCTCCACCGTGGACGCTCACGTGCACTCCGTGGGCGACAAGCGCGCCCACGCCGTGCAGCGGGCGCACCGCACCCTGTCCTTCCAGCTCTCCGGTGCTCAGGTCGCGATCACGCTGACGACGCTGATCACCGGTTACGTCGCCGAGCCGCTCATCGGCGACCTGATCCAGCCGGTCATGTCGGCCCTGGGCATGCCGCTGGGCGTGGCCGAGGGCGTGTCGCTGGCGCTGGCGATCCTGCTGGCGACCGCGCTGTCGATGGTCTTCGGCGAGATGGTGCCGAAGAACCTCGCCATCGCCCGCCCGCTGCCCACCGCGCGTGCCGTCTCCGGCTACCACGCCCGGTTCTCGCAGGTGTTCAAGTGGCTCATCGACGCCATGAACAACAGCGCGAACTGGGTGGTGCGCAGGCTGGGCATCGAGCCGCAGGAGGAGCTGCGCTCGGCGCGCTCCCCCGACGAGCTCGGCTCGATCGTGCGTTCCAGCGCGGCTCACGGCACCCTCGACGAGTCCACGGCCCGGCTGATGGACCGCTCGCTGCGCTTCGGCGACCGCACCGCCGAGGAGCTGATGACCCCGCGCGTGCGGGTCGCCTCGCTGCAGGTCGGCGAGACCGTGGTGGACCTGCTGGACCTGGCCCGCCGCACCGGTTTCTCGCGCTTCCCGGTGCACGGCGGCGACCTCGACGACGTGCAGGGCGTCGTGCACGTCAAGCAGGCCTTCGGCATCCCGGCCGCGCGCCGGGAGACCACCCGGGTGGAGACGCTGACCCGGCCGGTGCCGACGGTGCCGGCGACGCTGGACGGTGACGCGCTGCTCAACCGGCTGCGCGGTTCCGGCCTGCAGCTGGCGGTCGTCGTCGACGAGTACGGCGGCACCGCGGGCATCGTGAGCCTGGAGGACGTGGTCGAGGAGATCATCGGCGACGTCCGCGACGAGCACGACCGGCTGGAGATCTCCGCGGTGCGCCGGCTCGGCGAGGACTCGTGGCTGATCTCCGGCCTGCTGCGCCCCGACGAACTCGCCGAGGCCACCGGGTTCGAGATGCCCGAGGGCGAGTACGAGACCGTGGCGGGACTGCTGCTGTGGCGGCTGGGCCGCATCCCGTCGGTCGGTGACCTGCTGGACGTGGCCGGCTGGCGGCTGACCATCATGCGCATGGACAAGCACCGCATCGCCGAGCTGCGCCTGACCAAGCAGCCCGCGCGCGCCGACGTGATGGAGGCGTCCCGATGAGCGACTCCTTCGCACTGCTGCTCGGCGTGCTCCTGCTGGTGCTCAACGCGCTGTTCGTGGGCGCGGAGTTCTCGCTGCTGTCCTCGCGCCGCGACCGCCTCGAGGCGCTGCTGGCCCAGGGCGTCGGCCGGGCGCGCACGGTGATCAAGGCGAGCCAGGAGGGTTCGCTGATGCTCACCAGCGCGCAGCTGGGCATCACGCTGTGCTCGTTGGGCCTGGGCCGCCTCGGCGAGCCCGCAGTCGCGCACACCCTGGAGGGCCCGTTCACGGCCTTGGGCATCCCGGAGGCCGTGACTCACGCGGTGGCGTTCACGATCGCGCTGGCGATCGTGGTGGTGCTGCACGTGCTGGTCGGCGAGATGGTGCCGAAGAACCTGGCGCTGGCCGAGCCGGAGCGCATGGCGCTGTGGCTGGTGCCCGCGCTGGTGGGGTTCGTGCAACTGGCGCGCCCGTTCATCGCGCTGTTCAACATGATGGCCAACGCGGTGCTCAAGCTGCTGCGGATCGAGCCGAAGGACGAGCTGGAAACCGCCTACACCTCGGCCGAGCTGGCCGAGCTGCTGGTGGAGTCCCGCCGCGAGGGCCTTCTGGAGCACTCCGAGCACCGCAGGCTCGCGCAGACGCTGTCGTCGGTGGAGCACACCGTCGCCGACGTCCTGGTCCCGCTGCCGGAGGTCACGACGCTGCCGGGGCGCCCGACGCTGGGCGACGTGGAACGGCTGGTGGCCGACACCGGCTTCTCCCGCTTCCCGGTGCGCGGCGACGACGGCGGGCTCCTCGGCTACCTGCACGTCAAGGACGTGCTCGACCAGGCGGGCGACGACCCGCAGACGCCGATCGCCGACGTGCGGCGGCGCGAGCTGCCGACCGTGCCGGTCACCGCGCGGCTCGACGAGGCGATGACCTCGCTGCGCCGGGCGGGCAGCCACCTGGCGGCCGCGGTGGACTCCGGCGGCGCGGCGGTGGGCGTCGTGGCGCTGGAGGACCTCGTCGAGGAGTACGTGGGCACCGTCCGCGACGGCACGCACGTGCGCTGACCGGGCGAGGCGCGGACCAGCGCGCCTCGCCCAGATGGCCCAACTTCGCGAGAAACTCCGGCGGCACCGGCACCACCCGAACGGCCGCAAAATCACGTTTTCCCAGTTCGCGCCGGTGATGCCCCCGGCGCGAACGGGGAACTTCACTCGGTAGTGTCCTCGCGTGCGAGATGATCAGCTCTCGCCGTCCCACGCGGACACATCTTCTTCGGGCCGCGTGATCGGCGGCAGGTACCGGCTGGACCGCACCATCGGCAAGGGCGGGATGGGCTACGTCTGGTCCGGGACGGATGAGCTCCTGGAGCGACCGGTGGCGGTCAAGGAGCTCCACCTGCCCGCCAACGTGCCCGAAGAAGAGGCCGCCGACCTGCGGGAACGGGCCCTGCGCGAGGCGCGGGCGATGGCCACCCTCAGCCACCCGAACACGGTGATGCTCTACGACGTGGCGCGCGAGGACGACAGCCCGTACGTGGTCATGGAACTCGTTCCGGGGCAGAGCCTGTCGGCGATCCTGAAGAAGCACCGGGCGCTCAACCACTACCAGCTGGCCGTCATGATCGACGGCGTCGCGGCCGCGCTGGAGGCCGCCCACAACGTGGGGATCGTGCACCGCGACGTCAAGCCCGGCAACGTGCTGCTGGCGCCGCGCGGGCAGGTCAAGCTCGCCGACTTCGGCCTCTCCCGCAACATCGCTGAGACCACCATGACCCGCTCCGAGGTGCTGCTGGGCACGCCCGCCTACCTGCCGCCGGAGATCGCGCGGCGGGGCACGCTCGATTCCTACGCCGACCTGTGGAGCCTCGGCGCCACGCTCTACTCGGCCGCCGAGGGCCGCCCGCCGTACGACAAGACCAACGATCCGCTGATCACCATCAGCGCGATCGTGCACGGGCCGCTCCCCCGCCACCACCAGACCGGGCCGATCGGCGAGGTGCTGGGCGGGCTGCTGGTCAAGGATCCGGAGCGGCGGATGCCGCTGGTCGAGGTGCGCCGCAGGCTGCACGAGATCGTCCGCTCCGCCGGGGACGAGCCGTTCGAGCCGCTGCTGGATCCCGACGCCCCGGCGGCCACCGAACGCATCCAGACCACGCCGCCGCCTCCGGCGATGGCTCCGCGCCAGCCCGCGCGGCAGGCCGACCGCCGCCAGTCGATCCCGCGGGTGACCCCGACTCCGCCGACACAGCCCCGGCCGGTGGCGGGAGCGTCGCAGCCGCAGATCCCGCCGCAGCAGATGCGCGCCGCGCAGCCGCACCTGACCGCGCAGTCCGGGGCCTGGCCCGGGCCGGTGGCCGCGAACGGCCCGCACCCCCGGAGTTCCCAGTCGGAGCAGCCCGCGTCCCGGCGCCGCATCAAGCGGACCACGCTCATCGCGGGCGCGGTGACGCTGGTCCTGATCACCGGGGCGGCGGTGTTCGGCTACGCGGTCGGGAACGGCGGCGACCACGACAGCGGTTCGTCGGTCAAGCCCAGCAACCCCACCGGCAGCGCCTACTTGGCGATGGAGGCCGAGAAGGCCGGCTGGTCGGGACGGCCGTTCAGCACCACCAGCTACCAGGGGGTCACCTACGCCGGCCCGCTGATGTCCGGGCACGTGGTGCGGTTCGACCAGGTCGATTTCGGTGCTCTGCCGGCCAGCGAGGTCTCGGCGCGGTTCCGCACCTCGGTCCCGCCCACGGCCAACGCGTCCATCTCCGTCCGCCTGATCAGCCCCGTCGGTGAGAAGATCGCCCAGATCAACGTGGCCGACCTCAAGGGCGACTCCGCCTGGAAGACCGTCCCGGTCAAGCTCGTCCACGACGTGAGCGGCGTCCACAACGTCTACCTGGTCATCAGCTCGGACGTCGGCGGCGAGGCGCTGCAGCTGGATTGGCTCCAGTTCCACCACTGACTCCCCCGTCCGATACCCTGACCAGCGATGTTGGTGTTGACCGAGCAGGAGTGGCGCGCGCGGCAGGCCGCCCACCGCGAGCGGGTGGCCCGGTGGACCGCACCGCACCGCGAGCGGCAGCACCACCAGCGCAAGCACCCGGTGCTGGACTTCCTGTTCACCTACTACTCGTTCCGCCCGGCCCGCCTGGAACGCTGGCAGCCCGGCGTCGGCGTGGCGCTGGTCAACGGCCAGGAGTTCCTGTCCCGCAAGGGGTTCACCGAGACCGCGGAGGGCGTGGCACTGGACCCGGCGGCGCTGACCGACAAGCGGCGCGACTCGGCGGAGTTCATCCTCGGCCTGCTCAGCGCGACCGCGTCCCGCCAAGCCCGGCTGGGCTGCTTCGGCCTGCACGAGTGGGCGATGGTCTACCGCACCGCGCCCGACGACGTCCGGCACAGCAGCTGGCCGCTGCGGCTGGGGCACGAGGGCACCGACGAGGTCGTGGAGTCGATGCCGATCAGCTGCACGCACCACGACGCGTTCCGGTTCTTCACCCCGCAGGCCCGCCCGCTCAACGCGCTGCAGCCCTCGCGCGCCGACCAGGTCCGGCTGGAGCAGCCGGGCTGCCTCCACGCCAACATGGATCTGTTCAAATGGGCCTACAAGCTCGACCCGTTCGTGCCCGGTGAGCTCATCGCCGACTGCTTCGAACTGGCGGTGCGGGTGCGCGAGCTGGACATGTGCGCCAGTCCGTACGACCTGCGCGAGCTGGGCTACGAACCGGTGCCGATCGAGACGCCGCAGGGCCGCGCCGAGTACGTGCGCCGCCAGCGGGAGTTCGCCGAGGAGGCGGCGGTGCTGCGGCAACGGCTCATCGACACCTGCCGCGACGTCCTCGCGTGGGCAACGCCGATCCACGCGGAGCCGAGGAGCACGAGCCGTCCGAACCCCTCCGCACCCAAGGACGCCGCGTAGCCGCCGTAGCCCTCCAGCCCTGCGGGCAGGCCCGCGCACCAGGGACATCGTCGCGGTCAGCGCGGTCATGACCGCAGCCATGACCAGCAGCCCGCTGTGCCCGGCCAGCGCGTATCGATCAGGAACCGCGTGGACAGCACCAGCGCGAACAACCCCGCGCAGAGCAACCCACCTCGCGAATCGGCTTCCGCGCCAACGCTTCTCGCGCCGAGCACCCCAGCGCGACTGTATGCGCGGTCCGACGGCGCACCTCCGGTCACGGACGTGGACGCTACGCGCACGGGAGCACCTCCGCAGGATTCGAATCTCCGCGCTCAAAGAAACGGAGTTCGCGTTTTGTGGAAGTAGACTCTGTTTTCGCGCATCAAGAGTCCAATGCCGCCGAGCGATACCGAAAGATTTCCACTCACCGCAGCGCCCGTTCGAGTTGCATGGCGGTCAAATCCTCACGTGTTTGCGTGAGAACTCAAGATCGCAGTGCCAGAAACGGTTCTCGGACGAGTGATCGCGCGTTCGCGCGCACCCGGCTTCGAAACTAGCGTCGCGACGAGCAGCTGCGCAGGATTTCCGCTCACTACTCAAAAGAGGCTCTCGATGGCCAAGACGCTGGCCGATCGCTCCGCACCGCCGCGCTCACTCCGATCGGCGCTGCATCGCCGACGAAGCGTGGGTCCGGTCGTCTCCGTCGGCTGCGGCACCGCGCTGATCGCCGTGCACGCGCACGCCTACGGTTCCTGGCTCATCGACGACGCCGCCATCACGTTCGCGTACGCGCGAAATCTCGCGACCGGCGCGGGACACGTCCTCCAGCCCGGTGCGATGCCGGTCGAGGGTTACTCCAACCCCACGTGGCTGGTGCTGCTGACCCTCGGTCGGACATTGGGGCTGTTCGATTCCGGCGCCGTGTTCGGGATTCCTGACTACGTCGCTTACCCGAAGCTGCTGGCGCTCGGCTGCTGCGCGGGAGTGCTCGGGTTCGCCTACGCCGCTGCCCGGCCGCTGACCGACCGGGCAGCGTGGGCACCGCTGGTCGCAGGCGCGGTGCTCGCCGCGCTGCCGTCGTTCGTGATCTGGAGCTTCTCCGGTCTGGAGAACCCGCTCTACGCGCTCATCGCCGCCGCGCTGGCCACGCTGCTCTTGCGAGCGAAACTCGCGAAGACGCTGCTGTGCCCGCGCATCGCTGCGGCGACGGGAGCGCTGGCGGTGCTGGCCGCGATGACACGGCCCGACGGCGCACTGCTGGCCGCCGCGTTCCCACTTCTCGCCGCGTGGTCCCTGCGCAGCGAACGCGGTGCGGCGATCCGCGCGATCGCGGTGTCCTGCGCCTCCTTCGCCGTGCCGTTCGGGCTCTTCCTGACCTGGCGGTACGTCCACTTCGGACTGGTGGTGCCCAACACCGCTGTGGCCAAGGGAGG
This sequence comes from Saccharopolyspora mangrovi, assembly GCF_035320975.1. Taxonomy (NCBI): domain Bacteria; kingdom Bacillati; phylum Actinomycetota; class Actinomycetes; order Pseudonocardiales; family Pseudonocardiaceae; genus Saccharopolyspora; species Saccharopolyspora mangrovi. The sequence goes on from NZ_JAWLNX010000029.1 coordinate 27,382, forward strand.
GGTCGCGCTCGGCGCGCAGCAGGTGGACCGGCTGCGCGAACTCCTCGCCTACCCCGGCTGGCTCGCCACCGCCGCGTTCCTGGTCGGCGTGGCCGTGTTGGCGCGTCGCCGGGAACACCGCGCGCCGCTCGCCGCGCTGCTGATCCCACTGGCTCTGGCCGTCGTCTCCTACACCCTCCTGCCCCAGGACTGGATGAGCCAGCACCGCTTCGCCACTCCTGCGTGGACACTCGTCGCGCTGACCACCGCGCTCGTCGTCACGGTCGGCGTCGCGAGGGTCCGCAGCGGATGGCGCGTCGCACTCGTGCTCGGCTTGGCACTCGCCGGATTGACCGGTGTTCCCCGGCTCCACGGCGATGCCGCGTCGTTCCGCGCCGCTCCCGACGTCCCGCTGTGCTCGGTCGCCGAACGCTACGGTCGCGTGCCCAACCACTACGCCGAACTCCTCAGCCTGCGGAACGGGACCCTGCTCGTCCCGGACGTCGGCGGCACCGCGTTGACCAGCCGGCTCCACGTCGTCGATCTCGCCGGGCTCACCGATGCCTCGATCGCCCAGCACCACCGGCGCGGCGACATGAGCGGGCTTCGCGACCACGTCTTCGACCGCGTGCGCCCGACGATCATCCACGCCCACGGGCATTGGAGCGCTGCGACCGGGGTCCTCGACGATCCGCGACTGGCCCGCGACTACGTGCTCGTGCACACCGACCAGACCCTGGCGCCCAACCAGGACTGGGTTCGCCGGGAGATCGTCCCCGACCCCGTGCGGCTCGCGGCCCTGCGCACCGACGCCGGGCGCGACATCGATGAGATCGACCACCGCGATCTCACCGCACCGACCCGCTCCTGCGGCCCGGTGCTCCGAGTCGACCGCTGACGGTGATGACGGGCTCGGCATCGCCCTCGTGCCGAGGCTCGGACGGGGACCGGTGGCAGACGGGGTGGTGCTCACCTAGCCCCCGATCCGCCGCGTTGCCTGGCGCGCGGCCACCGGCGAGCACGACTGAGGCCACCTCAGCTGGCGCTGGAAACGGGCTGTTCGACCGCAGTGCGGCGGCGGGTCAGCGTCGCGAACACGACCACCGCCGAGACCGACAGCGAGCCCATCACCACACCCATCGGCACGGCCGTGTCCGAGCCGGCGATGCCCACCAGCGGCGAGACCAGCCCGCCGATCATGAACTGCAGCACGCCCAGCAGCGCCGAGGCGCTCCCGGCGGTTTCGCGGTGGCCGGACAGGGCCAGCGCGGTGGCGTTCGGGAACACTAGGCCGATGCTGGCCACGGTCACGAACAGCGCCGGCAGCAGCGCCACCAGACCCAGTCCCAGCGCGGTGGACAACAGCACCGCGAGCCCGCCGATCGCGTTGCAGCCCAGGCCGATCGCCAGCAGCCGCCGGGAGTCGACCTTGCCGACCAGCAGCCCGTTGATCTGGCCCATCGCCACGATGCCGATCGAGTTCACCCCGAAGACCAGGCTGAACACCTGCGGCGACAGGTGGTGGACGTCCTGCAGCACGAACGAGGAACCGGAGATGTAGGCGAACATGGCCGCGAAGGCCAGGGCAGCCGACAGGGCGAACCCGATGAACATGCGGTCGCGCAGCAGGCCGCCGAAGGTGCGCAGGGTCTGCGGCAGGCTGCCGGGCCGCCGCTGCTCGTGCGGCAGCGTCTCGGGTAGCGCGAGCAGGGCGGCGACCAGCAGCGCGGCACCGATCGCGCACAGCGTCACGAACACCCCGCGCCAGGAGGTGAACCGCAGCAGCTGCCCGCCGAGCACCGGTGCGAGCACCGGGACCACGCCGTTGACCAGCATCAGCAGCGAGAAGAACTTGGCCAGCGCGACTCCGGAGAACAGGTCGCGCACCACGGCGCGGGCGATGACGATGCCTGCGGCCCCGCCGAAGCCCTGCACCAGCCGCAGCGCGGCCAGCGCGTAGGCCGAGGGCGCCAGGGCGCAGGCCAACGAGGCGAGGGCGAAGACGACGACGCCGATCAGCAGCGGGCGGCGGCGGCCGTAGGTGTCCGACAGCGGGCCCATCACCAGCTGCCCCAGCGCGAGACCCGTCGTGCAGGCCATCAGCGACAGCTGAACCTGGGAGGCTCCGGTGTGCAGCTCCCCGGAGATCGCTGGCAGGGCCGGCAGGTACATGTCCATCGACAGCGGCCCGAACGCCGACATCCCGCCCAGGATCAGCGCGTACTTCGCCCGCGACGGCTCAGCCATCCCACCCTCGATCGTTCGCTCCGCAAACCATTTCGGCTCAACGGTAACCCGCAGCGCACGAGGACGGCGATGAGTCGTTCATCGCACGGACGCTCAGCGGCCCCAGAGCGGTCCGCGCCAGGTCGAGGTGTTCCGGAGGTCGCGCTTGAGCAGCTTGCCGCCGGGGTTGCGCGGCAGCGGCCGGTCGCTGAGGTGCAGGAACTGGGGGATCTTGAAGTCGGCCAGCTGCTCGGCGAGGTGGCCGAGCAGCTGCTCGGTGTCGAACTCCTCGTCGGCGACGATGACGGCGCCGACCTTCTCCCCCATCACGTCGTCGGGCACGCCGACCACCGCCGCCTCCACCACTCCGGGGACCGCGGCCAGCGCGTTCTCGACCTCGACGGAGTAGACGTTCTCACCGCCCCGGTTGATCACGTCCTTGGCGCGGTCGACGAGGTGGACCAGCCCGTTCCCGGCGATGCGGGCCAGGTCGCCGGTGTGCAGCCAGCCGTCGACGAAGGTCGATCCCGTGGCCTCGGGCTTGTTCCAGTACCCGGCGACCACGTTGGGACCGCGGACGAGCAGCTCGCCGACACCGGTGTTCGGGTCGGGCTCGTGCAGCGCCACGTCGATCACCGGGGCGGGGAACCCCACCGAGTCGGCGTGCTCGACGGAGTGCTCGTGCGGCAGGAACGTGGTGATCGAGGAGGTCTCGGTCAGCCCGTAGCTGTTGCCCACACGCGCCTGCGGGAAGGCCGCCTTGATCCGCTCGACCAGCGCCGGGGCCATCGGGGCGCCGCCGTAGGAGAGGTGGCGGACCGAGCTCGTGTCGAACTCGCCGAAGTCGGGCTGCTTGAGCGCCAGCGCGTAGATCGCGGGCACGGTGGTGAACAGGCTGATCCGCTCCTGGGCGATGGTCCGCAAGAACTGGCGCACGTCGAACTTCGGCATCACCACGGTCGCGCCGCCGTAGGACAGCTGCAGCAGCAGCTGGGTGTTGCACCCGGTGACGTGGAACAGCGGGACCGACACGAGGTTGCGCGTCTGCCAACCGGTTTCGGGGTCGATTCCCTTCACCCGGCACACGTTCTCCACGTTGGACAGGAAGTTCTCGTGGGTGGTCATCGCGCCCTTGGGGCGACCGGTGGTGCCGCTGGTGTAGAAGATCGCCGAGACCTCCTCGCGCGAGAGGTCGTCGACGGCGAACGGCTCGCCGTCCGGGAGAGCGGTGCCCGGGCGGAAGGTGAACGCCGCACCGGAGTCGGCGAGCACGTAGTCGACCTCGGGCGGGGCTAAGCGGGTGTTGACCGGCACCGCGACCGCTCCGGCCAGCTGGGTGCCGAGGAAGGCCAGCACCCAGTCGACCCCGGCGGGCAGCAGGTTGGCGACCCGGTCACCGCGCGAGATCCCGGCCGAGCGCAAGCCGCCCGCGACCCTGGCCGCGCGGCGCCACAGCTCGCGGTAGGTCAGCCGCTCACCGCCGAGCTCGACCAGCGCCTCGCGGTCGCCGAAGCGCTCGACGGTCTCGCGCAGCATGGCCACCAGCGAGTCGGCGAGTCCGGTGTAGTGGGCGATCCCTCGCTCGTCGCGTTCGATGCCGGAACTGTCGAACATCGCCTGACCTCCCCGCCGGAACGACCGCGATCACGGTCGCTCCCCGGATGGGGGCGGTCAAGCGCTCACGGCACGCGGAACCCGAACGGAAGCTCCAGCCGGTGCGAGGCGAGGAGTTCCTCGTCGGCCAGCAGTCCTGCGGTGGGCCCGTCGGCGACGACCTCGCCGTGGTCGATGATCACGCTGCGCGGGCACAGCTGCAGGGCGTAGGGCAGGTCGTGGGTGACCATCAGCATCGTGCCGCCCACCGCGAGCAGGACCTCGGCGAGCTCGCGGCGCGCCACCGGCTCCAGGTTGGCCGAGGGCTCGTCGAGCACCAGCAGTTCCGGGTGGCAGGCCAGCACCGCGGCGAGGGCGACGCGCTTGCGCTGGCCGCCGGACAGGTGCAGCGGCGAGCGGTGCGCGTGCTCGGTCATGCCGACCGCCTCGAGGGCTTCCAGGACGCACCGTTCGAGCTCGGCTCCGCGGACCCCGAAGTTGGCCGGGCCGAACGCGACGTCCTCCCGGGCGGTCGGCATGAACAGCTGGTCGTCGGGGTCCTGGAACACCAGGCCCACGCGGCGCCGGATCTCCTTGAGGTGCCGGGGTTGCACCGGCAGCCCGGCGACGTCGATGCTGCCCGCGGTGGGCCGCAGCACGCCGTTGAGGTGCAGCGTCAGGGTCGTCTTGCCCGCGCCGTTGGGCCCGAGCACGGCGACCCGCTCCCCCGGCTCGACCCGCAGGTCGACGCTGCGCAGCGCGCGGTGACCGTCGGGGTAGGCGTGGGCGAGGCCGGTGATCTCCAGCGCCGGCGTGGTCAGCGCCTGGTCGGCTTCGGTCGATCGCTCGGTCATGCGGTCCACAACGACACCCCCAGCACGACGGCCGCCGCCGCGGGGGCGGTCAGCCCGATGCTCCAGCTCCGCCACGAGGTGCGGCGAGCCGGTTCCAGCTCCGGCATCTGCCCGCTCCAGCCGCGCGAGAGCATCGCCAGGTGCACGCGCTCGCCGCGCTCGTAGGAGCGGATGAACAGGCTGCCGATGCCGCGCGCGGTCGCCCCGACCTGCCACAGGAACCTCGGGTCGTGCCCCCGGGAGATGCGGGCGACGCGCATCCGGCCCGCCTCGGCGACGATCACCTCGGCGTAGCGCAGCATCAGCGTGATGATGGTGATCACCAGCGCCGGAGCGCGCAGCCGCTGCAGGCCGAGCACGATCTCGCGGGGCGCGGTGGTGGCGGCCAGCAGCAGCGAGGTGCCCAGCCCGAGGGTGCCCTTGGCCATGATGTTGAACCCGGCCAGCAGGCCCTCGGTCGACAGCGCCATCCCGGCGACCTCGGTGGTCGGGCCTCCTGCGGTGAACGGCAGCAGCAGCGCCAGCACCACGAACGGCACCTCGATGAGCAGCCGCGTCACCAGCCAGCGCGGCGGGATCCGCGCGATGCCGGCGAGCACCGCCAGCAGCGCGGCGTGGCCGCCGAAGGCCCAGACGTTCTCGCGCGGCGTGGCCACCACGCACAGCACCAGCAGGAACGCGGCGGTGATCTTCACCTGCGGGTCGAGCCGGTGCAGCGGCGTGTCACCGGGCAGGTGCAGGGCATCGGCGTGCCCGGCGCCCACCTAGGCCTCCTCGGATCCGGAGCGGCGGCGCAGCGCCCAGAACAGGCCGCCCGCGCCCGCCAGCGTGACCACCGCGCCGATGATCCCGGCGACGCCGGTGAACCGGTCGTCACCGCCGACGGTGTAGTCGGCCAGCGGACCGTCGGCCAGGGCGTGGTCGCCGGCGTGCTGGGCGATGCACTCGCCCTCCAGCGACTCGCCCCGCTCGGTCTGCACGACGGTGCAGCCCTGCTGGGTGACCGCGTCGAGGCCGTCCGGGTCGGAATCGGCGAAGTAGGCCACGCCACCTGCTACGGCGAGCACGACCAGGCCGAAGATCAGCAGGAAGCGCTTCATCGGGTGACCTCCTGACTGCGGGCTCCGCGCAACAGGTGAACGAGATCGGGCCGGGCGGCGGCGACGGCACCGACGGTCGCGGCGGTGATCAGCCCTTCGCCGATCCCTATGAGGCAGTGCACGCCGACCAACGCCACCGACGCCGTCGGCAGGCTGAACCCGGCGGCGCCGCCGATGGCGTACTCGACGAGGAACCCGCAGGAGGCGAGCACGGTGTTGATCCAGCCCGCGACGAAGGCGGTGACCAGCAGTCCGGTCCGGCTGCGCGTGGCGACCCCGCGCAGCGCGAGCGCCACCAGGTAACCGACCGCGGTGCCGATCAGCGCCATGTTGGTGATGTTCGCGCCGAGCATCGTCAGACCGCCATCGGCGAACAGCAGCGACTGCACGACCAGCACGATCGCCACGCACAGCGCGCCGACCCAGGGCCCGGCCAGGATCGCGGCCAGCGCACCGCCGAGCAGGTGCCCGCTGACGCCGGGCAGCACCGGGAAGTTGATCATCTGGGCGGCGAAGACGAACGCCGCCACCAGCCCGGCCATCGGGGCCGTGCGGTCGTCGAGGTCGGCCCGCGCGCGCACCAGCGCCACCGCGAGGCCGGCTATCGCCACGACGGCGAACAACACCGCCGTCTGGGCGTTGAGCAGCCCGTCGCTCATGTGCATGGCGAGCGTGGTGGTCGGCACTGGCCTTCCTCTCCCGGACGTCCCCCGGTGGGACTACCGCCGGTCAAGGGTAGTTGCCGATCACCCGCTATCACCAGATCCTGGCAAGAGGCGCTCGTCGCAATCTTGTGCGAAAAAAGCCGTCGGCCCGGGTGCACCACCCGGGCCGACGGCTCAAGTACCGAAAGAGTAAGTCGCGCCCGGCCAACGCCCCCGCCCCGGGG
>NZ_JAWLNX010000029.1:34032-59631 GCF_035320975.1 Saccharopolyspora mangrovi
TCGCCCGCCCGCGGCGCGCGCCCCACCCGTGCCCCACCACCGCCGCCGCCCGGGCCCCCCCCCCCCCCCCCACGGCTCAAGTCCCTATCGAGTCAGTCGCGCACGGCCAAGGCCAGCTCGCCGTTGCTGTCCTTCTCGGCGTCCAGCGTCTTGTCGCCGAGGAGCTCGGAGACCTCCTTCTCCAGGAAGATCCGGACCCCGTTCTCCTCGATCACCTCGTCGCCCTCCTGGGGTTCCTCGGCGATCGACGCCTGCAGCCCCTGCCCGGCCGGCGCGATGCGCAAGCCCGAGCTGGCCGGAGAGTCGCCGCCGACGAGGACGAGCTTGATGACCTCCACGGCGCTCTCACTGATGGTGAGCATGGTGCTCAACTCCTCTCGGAGCCGGTCGGTTGAAGGGGCCACCGTGTCATCGCCCGGACCGGACGCGCAAACCGACCCGCCGACTCAGCTCTCGTATGCCGCCAGCGGTGGACAGGAGCAGACCAGGTTGCGGTCGCCCTTGGCGCCGTCGATCCGGCGCACCGGCGGGAACACCTTGATCGCGCCGGTGCCCAGCGGGTAGGCCGCCTCCTCGCGGGAGTAGGCGTGGTTCCACTCCTGGGCGAGGCTGGCCGCCGTGTGCGGAGCACCGACCAGCGGGTTGTCGTCCGCAGGCCACTGACCTGCGACGACCTTGTCGATCTCGGCGCGGATGGCGATCATCGCCTCGCAGAAGCGGTCCAGCTCGGCGAGGTTCTCGCTCTCGGTCGGCTCGACCATCAGCGTGCCCGCGACCGGGAACGACATGGTCGGGGCGTGGATGCCGTAGTCGGCGAGCCGCTTGGCGACGTCGTCGACGGTGATGCCGCTGGTCTTGCTGATCTGCCGCAGGTCGAGGATGCACTCGTGGGCCACGAACCCGCCGGCACCGGTGTAGAGCACCGGGAAGTACTCGCCCAGCCGGCGCGCCACGTAGTTGGCCGAGGCCACCGCGGTCAGGGTCGCGCGGCGCAGGCCGTCGGCACCCATCATCCGCACGTAGGCCCAGGAGATCGGCAGGATCGAGGCGCTGCCCCACGGAGCGGCGCTGATCGGGCCGACACCGGTGGCCGGACCGGCGGCGGGCTGCAGCGGGTGGTTGGGCAGGAACGGCGCCAGGTGCTCGCGCACGCCGATCGGGCCGACGCCCGGGCCACCGCCGCCGTGCGGGATGCAGAACGTCTTGTGCAGGTTCAGGTGCGAGACGTCGGAGCCGAACTTGCCCATCCGGGCCAGGCCGATCAGCGCGTTGAGGTTGGCGCCGTCGACGTAGACCTGCCCGCCCGCGTCGTGCACCAGCCCGCAGACCGCCCGCACGGTGTCCTCGTAGACGCCGTGGGTCGACGGGTAGGTGATCATGATCGCGGCCAGGTCCTGCGCGTGCGTGCCGACGAGCTCGCGCAGGTGGTCCATCTCGATGTTGCCCTGCTCGTCGCAGCGGACCACGACCACGCGCATCCCGGCCATCACGGCGCTGGCGGCGTTGGTGCCGTGCGCGCTGGCCGGGATCAGGCACACCTCGCGCTCGGCCTCACCACGGCTGTGGTGGTAGGCGCGGATGGCCAGCAGACCCGCGAACTCGCCCTGGCTGCCCGCGTTGGGCTGCAGGCTCACCGCGTCGTAGCCGGTGACCTCGGCGAGCCATTCCTGCAGGTCGGAGACGACCTTGAGCAGTCCCTCGGCGTCCTGGGCGGGCGCGAAGGGGTGCAGCGAGGAGAACTCGGGCCAGGTGATCGGCTCCATCTCCGCGGTCGCGTTGAGCTTCATGGTGCAGGAGCCCAGCGGGATCATGCTGCGGTCCAGCGCGATGTCCTTGTCCGACAGCTGCCGCAGGTAGCGCAGCAGCGAGGTCTCGGAGCGGTGCGTGCGGAACACCGGGTGCGTCAGGTACTCGGAGGTGCGCGCCAGCGCGGCGGGCAGCGCGTCGGCGGTCTCGGCGTCCAGCGCGTCGACGTCACCGGCACCGACGCCGAAAGCCTCCCACACCAGGGCCAGGTGGGCGCGGGTGGTGGTCTCGTCGCAGCTGATGCCCACGTGGTCGGCGTCGACCCGGCGCAGGTTCACGCCGCCCCGCCGGGCGGCGGCCAGCACCTCGTCGGCCTTGCCCGGGACCTTGGCCACCACGGTGTCGAAGAACTCGCCGTGCACGACCTCGACCCCGCCGCGGCGCAGCTGCTCGGCGAGCACGCTGGCCATCCGGTGCGCGCGGGTCGCGATGGCCTTGAGCCCGTCCGGTCCGTGGTAGACCGCGTACATCGAGGCGACCACGGCCAGCAGGACCTGCGCGGTGCAGATGTTGCTGGTGGCCTTCTCGCGGCGGATGTGCTGCTCGCGGGTCTGCAGCGCGAGCCGGTAGGCCTGGTTGCCGTCGACGTCGACGCTCACGCCGACCAGGCGGCCCGGCAGCTGCCGCTCGAGCCCCTTGCCCACGGCCATGAACCCGGCGTGCGGGCCGCCGAAGCCCATCGGCACGCCGAAGCGCTGGGTGCTGCCCACGACGACGTCGGCACCGATCTCACCGGGCGCGCGCAGCAGCGTCAGCGACAGCAGGTCGGCGGCCACCACGACCTTGGCGCCGCGCTCGTGGATCTCGGCGATCAGCGCCTCGTGGTCGCGCACCGCACCTGAGGCGCCCGGGTAGGACAGCAGGGCGCCGAAGAACTCGCCCTCGGGAAGCTCACCGGCCGACAGGTCGGCGACCTCGACCTCGATGCCCAGCGGCTCGGCGCGGGTCTCGATGACGGCGATGGTCTGCGGCAGCGTGTCGGCGTCGACCAGGAAGCGCGGCGACTTCGACTTGCCCGCGCGGCGCACCAGGGTCATGCCCTCGGCCGCGGCGGTGGCCTCGTCGAGCATCGAGGCGTTGGAGACCGGCACCCCGGTCAGGTCGGCGACCATCGTCTGGAAGTTCAGCAGCGCCTCCAACCGGCCCTGCGAGATCTCCGGCTGGTAGGGCGTGTAGGCGGTGTACCAGGCCGGGCTCTCCAGCACGTTGCGCAGGATCACCGGCGGGGTGACCGTGCCGTAGTAGCCCAGACCGATCATCTCGGCGTGCGGGGTGCAGCGGCTGGCCAGCTCGCGCAGCTCCGCCAGCGCCTCGGTCTCGGTGGCCGGGTCCGGCAGCGACAGCTGCAGGTCGCCCTCGCGGATGCTGTCCGGGACGGCCTTCTGCCCCAGCTCCTCCAGGGAGCCGACGCCGATCACGTCGAGCATGCGGGCCAGTTCGGCGGGCATCGGCCCGACGTGGCGGTCAGCGAAGGGCCTTCCGTGCTCCAGCGCGGCCAGTGGGATGCGGTCGTGCGTCGCGTCGGTCATCGCCAAAACCTCAATCATCGCGGCGAACAAAGGGCGAAGCAGCGGTGGCTGCTCTCCCCCTCTGTCACTGTTCGCCAAGCGAACGCCTGAGAGCTTCACCCGGCGGACCGGGCTTGCACCGTCGGCGGGGCCCACCTTCAGGTGTGCCCGCTTTCCAGAGGTATCTCGCCCGTGCGGTCCAGGTGGCCTGAGAGGTTGTCGGGGAGAGTTGCTCCTTCGGCGCCTGCCCTGGCAAGACCAGGACCGGACTCTCCCGCACGGGGTCGGCGATGCCGCTCAGAGTACCCGATCAACGCGGTTTATCAGACCATCAATGTCGGCTACCGCACACATGGACGATGCCTGTCGTTCAGCCGGTCTCCGCCTGGCGGTCGCGGCGGCGGGCCGCGAGCTCGTCGTTGATCGCCGACTCGATGTTCTCGCCGCCGTCGGCGCGCTCGGCCGGGAACTCGTGGATGGTCCCGCTGATCTCGCGCATCGCACCGCTGACCGCGATGCCGAACACTCCCTGGCCGCCCTGCAGCAGATCGACCACCTCCTCCGCGGAGGTGCACTCGTAGACCGTGGTGCCGTCGCTGAACAGCGTCAGCTTCGCCAGGTCCTGAACGCCGCGCTTGCGCAGGTGCTCCACCGCGACCCGGATGTTGTGCAGCGAAACCCCGGTGTCGAGCAGTCGCTTGACCACCTTGAGCACCAGGATGTCCTTGAACGAGTACAGCCGCTGGGAGCCGGAACCGGCAGCCCCGCGGATCGACGGGCCGACCAGCTTGGTGCGCGCCCAGTAGTCCAGCTGCCGGTAGGTGATGCCCGCGATCTGGCAGGCCGCCGGCCCGCGGTAACCGACCAGTTCGTCCGGGGCCGAGGCGTCGGGGAACAGCGCACCCTGCTCCACAGCGTCCGAGTTCGCTGCTTCCTCCACCACGCCTGCCTCCCCTCGTCCGGCCCGTAGCCGACGACGACGATCACCAGCGCCTGGACCGTTTGCGATCCAGGGCCGCGAAGCCGTACACCGGCTGAATCACACCGGGGCAATTCGCGTACATCCGAAGGTAGGCCCGCTCAGCAGGCGGGTCAACGCGACGCGCGGGCGGCGCGAGCTCTCGTTGCCCGAGCACGAGATCCGGCCCCCGAGCCGCTCCTGCAACTCGGGGGCCGGTGTGGTCTGTTCGGCCTACTACCGCCGGTCCGTCACGTGTCCGCGCCGCGGAAGTCCTCCGGCGAAACGGAGTCGAGGAACTCGCGGAACTTCTCCACCTCGTCCTCCTGCTCGTCCGGAATGATCAGCCCGGCCTCGTCGAGGACCGACTCGTCGGCGTGGATCGGCACACCGATGCGCAACGCCAGCGCCACCGAATCGCTCGGTCGCGCGGACACCCGCACATCGCCGTCGAACACCAGCTCGGCGAAGAAGGTGCCCTCCTGCAGATCGGTGATCCGGACCTGTTCCAGGTCGCGGCCGAGGGCGCCGATGACGTCCTTGAGCAGGTCGTGCGTGAGCGGCCGCTGGGGCCGCACGCCCTGCTGCTCCAGGGCGATGGCGGTCGCCTCCACCGACCCGATCCAGATCGGCAGGTAGCGCTCGCCCTCCGCCTCGCGCAACAGCAGGATCGGCTGGTTGGCTGGTAGTTCAACTCGCACGCCGACGACGCGCATCTCGCTGCTCATCGTCACATCGCCTCCTCCAGCGCGCCGAAGCGTGACTTCCCCGTCGAGGGTCCCGCACCGACGCCTCCGACGCTACCCGCGATACGGCGGACACGCCCTTCCCACCGGCGGTCCGGTGGACCACCGCCATCGCGGTCGTTGTAGTCGGGGCTCGTCGCCCGGACCGCTGGCTGAGCTCGTCGTTGAGCGCTGCCCAGCACAATACACCGCGCAGGGCCCCGTCGATTCGCCCGGAAAATGCCCTGCTGCGCGGTGGAAACCGCTTGTGGCTCCGGGAAATTCCCGGCGCGGGGAGGTCGCGTGCGCGCGGGCGGCGCAGCTGCCTCATGCGTCAGCGGGGCGACGCCGTGCGGCGCCGCCCCGCTGACGGGTTGAAAAAGCCCTGGTCGACGGCCTCAGCGGCCGCCCTGGCCCCCATCGATCGGCCCGGTGAGGAACACCAGGCGGAACTTCCCGATCTGCACCTCGTCGCCGTTGGCCAGCACCGAGGTGTCCACCGGTTCCCGGTTCACGTAGGTGCCGTTGAGGCTGCCCACGTCGACCACCACGAAGTCGTTGCCCTCGCGGCGGAACTCGGCGTGCCGCCGGGAGACCGTCACATCATCCAGGAAGATGTCGCTGTCCGGGTGCCGACCGGCGCTGGTGGTCTCGCGGTCCAGGAGGAACCGCGAACCCGCGTTCGGGCCGCGCTTGACCACCAGCAGGGCCGAACCCGCGGGCAGCGCATCGACCCCGGCTGCGGCGGCAGGCTCCGGGGCCGCGCTCTCGGTGCTTTCCGGCTCCGAGAGGAAGGGCCTGAAGACCGAGGTGGTCTCCGGTGACTGCTCCGGCGGAACGTCGCCGAAGCCGCTGTTTTGGCTCACCTGAGCTCTCCTCTACGCGGATAGATCGTGCCAAGTATGCGCCCAACGTACCGTGCCTGGACAGCCTCGTAACGAGCGACTCCTGACATCGTCGCACAGCGGAGGCCAGGCGGGACGATCATGCCTGGTCGATCAGGTTCTGGTAACCGTCGGCGTCGAGCAGACCCGCCAGTTGGTCCGGGTCGGCGAGCCGGATCTCCACCATCCAGCCGTCCCCCGCGGCGTCCGAGTTGACCAACTCCGGCTGGTCCTCGAGAGCGGTGTTGCCTGCGGTGACCTCACCGGTCACCGGGGCGTAGATGTCGGAGACGCTCTTGGTCGACTCCACCTCGCCCATCGAGTCCCCGGCGGCGACCTGCTGCCCCACCTCGGGGAGCTGCACGAACACCACGTCGCCGAGCTGCTGCTGGGCGTAGTCGGTGATGCCGATGCGCACCGTGCCCTCGCCGACGAGCTGGACCCATTCGTGCTCTTCGGTGTACTTGATCTCCGGGGCCGCCACGGTGGTCCCGCCTTTCGTCCGCTGTGTGCAACGTGCCGAGTGATCGGCGCGGCGAGCGTATTCACCGCCCGGCGAGGGCCGCAAGACGACGCGCAGCGGAGATCAGGTGCGCGCTCTGGCGCCGCGCACGGCGGCGATGACCTGCCCCAGGTAGAGGATCCCGGCCCACAGGTAGAGCGCGCCGCCCCAGGCGGTGAAGGCGTAGGCGATCGGGCGGACCACGTCGGCGCCGGTGAAGTCGTCCTGCACCAGCAGCAGCAGCGGGAAGGCGTACATCAGGCAGAACGTGGCAGCCTTGCCGAGGTAGTGCACCTCGGGCGGCTCGTAGCCGTGCCAGCGCAGCACCGGCAGGCACAGGGTGAGCACGACGTCGCGGCCGACCAGGGCGACCGCGACCCACCAGGGGATGACGTCGCGCAGCACGAAGGCGATCAGCGTGGCGACGATGTAGAGCCGGTCGGCGGCGGGGTCGAGCAGCTCGCCGATGCGGCTGTACTGGTTGAGCCAGCGGGCGAGCTTGCCGTCGAGCCAGTCGGTGGCACCGCTGATCACCAGGACCAGCAGCGCGAGCAGGTCGGCCTGCGGGCCGAGCAGCAGCCAGAGGAAGACCGGAACGCCGGCCAGGCGGATGACGCTGAGCAGGTTCGGCAGCGTCCACCAGGGGTCGGCCCAGACCCCGCGGGCGACTTCGCGGATCCGGTCCAGGCCCGGGTCGCCCGGCCCTCGGTGTCCCTGACCGGCCTCGCCCTTCGGCCCGCTCGTGGTGTTTTCCGTGGTGCGCTCGGCGTCCTGCACCACGAGCCTCCCCTGAATGGTTGTGCGCACTGCCCCGCAACGGGTGCACACCTGTGCATCCTTACCCGATCAGGGTCTCATATCGCCAGCGCAACCCACCTGGCGGCCAGCCGGAGGCGGGACCTCCTGCGATGCGGTGAGGTCCGGCGGTGGTCAGCCGCGGGTGCGGCTCCAGCCCCGGCGGCGCAACTCGGCATCGGTGAGGAACCGGGCTCTGCCGCGATCGTCGACGCCCGCCCAGCGGGCGCCCGCGGTCCCCTCGCGGACGTAGGAGTGGCCGCCGCTCCAGACCACGCTGCACGGCGCGGTCGGCAAGTCGTTCGGATCGTCGACGGTCGCTGTTGCCCTGGGAGGCTCTGCCGGTTCCATCGTGCCCATAGTTCGTAGCACCTCCGATTCATTTGTCGGCGCGGGACACCTCGGTGTTAGCCCGGCCATCGGCTCGCCGCCGATTGTGGGGTCTGGAAGTCGCGCTGTCGCGCTGGAAACCCACCCGCAGCGCCCAGCGGGCGAACGGCGTCGCCGAAGCGCACGAGGTGGGAGCGCGACCGAATTCCGTTCGCCCGTTCGTCCGAACCCCGAAGTTTCGCTCGTGACGAACGCGTTTCGGCCGAACGGAGGCGCGGGGCCCTGGCGCCATGATCTGATCTGCGGTACTACACAGGCGGTGTTCCAGCGGACGCGGGAGGTAGTCGGACGATGGGTGCTTACGCGGAGAGCTACCGGCGGAGCCTGACCGACCGCGAGGGCTTCTGGCTCGACGCGGCGCGGGCGATCGACTGGGACCGCGAGCCGTCACGAGCGCTGGATGACTCCGAGGCGCCGATGTACCGCTGGTTCCCGGACGGCGAGCTCAACACCTGCTTCAACGCCCTGGACCGGCACGTGCGCGACGGCCGGGGCGACCAGGCCGCGCTGATCTGGGACTCGGCGATGACCGGCGTGGTGCGGACCTGGACCTACCGGGAGCTGCTGGAGGCGGTCGCGCGCTTCGCCGGGGCGCTGCGGGCGCGGGGCGTGACCCGGGGTGATCGGGTGGTGCTCTACCTGCCGATGATCCCCGAGGCGGCGATCGCGATGCTGGCGTGCGCGCGGATCGGCGCGGTGCACTCGGTGGTCTTCGGCGGCTTCGCGCCCAAGGAGCTGGCGGCGCGCCTCGACGACGCCCGGCCGAAGGTGATCGTGGCGGCCTCGTGCGGGCTCGAGCCCAACCGGGTCGTGGAGTACAAGCCGATCGTCGACGAGGCGCTGCGGCAGACCGAGCACCAGCCGGACGCGGTGATCGTGCTCCAGCGCGAGCAGGCGCGCGCCGAACTGGGTCCGCGCGACGTCGACTGGCAGGACGCGCTGGCGGGCGTCGAGCCCGCCGAGTGCGTGCCGGTCAAGGCTACCGACCCGCTCTACGTGCTCTACACCTCGGGCACCACCGGCAAGCCCAAGGGCGTGGTGCGCGACAACGGCGGGCACGCCGTGGCGCTGCGCTGGTCGATGGCCAACATCTACGACATCTCCCCCGGCGAGGTCTTCTGGACCGCCTCGGACGTGGGCTGGGTGGTCGGCCACTCCTACATCGTCTACGCGCCGCTGCTGACCGGGGCGACGACGGTGGTCTACGAAGGCAAGCCGGTGGGCACGCCGGACGCGGGGGCGTTCTGGCGGGTCATCGCCCAGCACCGGGTGAAGGCGCTGTTCACCGCGCCGACGGCGCTGCGGGCGATCAAGCGCGTCGACCCGGACGGTCGGCTGCTGGCCGAGCACGACACCTCGTGCCTGCAGACGCTGTTCCTGGCCGGCGAGCGGCTGGATCCGGAGACCTACCACTGGGCCGCGGAGCAGCTGGGCGTGCCGGTGATCGACCACTGGTGGCAGACCGAGACGGGTTGGCCGATCTGCAGCAACCTGCGCGGGCTGGAGCCGATGCCGGTCAAGGCGGGTTCACCGACGGTGCCGGTGCCGGGTTACGAGATCGCGGTGCTGGACCAGGCCGGCAACCCGCTGCCGCCGGGCAACGATGGGGCGATCTGCCTGAAGCTGCCGCTGCCGCCCGGCACGCTGCCGACGCTGTGGGGCGATGACGAGCGGTTCCGCGAGTCCTACCTGTCGCGCTACGAGGGCTACTACGTCACCGGCGACAACGGCTACGTCGACTCCGACGGGTACGTGTTCGTGATGGGCCGCACCGACGACGTGATCAACGTGGCCGGGCACCGGTTGTCGACGGGGTCGATGGAGGCGGTGCTGGCCGCCCACCCGGCGGTGGCCGAGTGCGCGGTGATCGGCGTGCACGACCAGCTCAAAGGCCAAGTGCCGCGCGGGTTCGTGGTGCTCAAGTCCGGTGTGGACATCTCCGCGGAGACGTTGCGCGAGGAGCTGGTGGCAACGGTGCGCGAGCAGATCGGCCCGGTGGCGGCGTTCCGCGACGTCGCGGTCGTCGACGGGCTGCCCAAGACCCGCTCGGGCAAGATCCTGCGCAAGTCGATGCGCGAGATCGCCGATCGCGGCGACACGGCGGTGCCCTCGACCATCGAGGACCCGTCGGTCCTCGACCAACTGCGCCCGTCGTTGCGCGGGGACGGTTAGGTCCGGCGGAGCCCCTACCGCCTGCGGATCCCGTCGAGGAGGAATGCGGTGCGGCGGTCGTAGTCCTCCCGGCGGGGGCGGGTTCCGTGTTTGAGGGCGAGCGCGTTGTCGTGCAGGAGCGCGTGGAGGTCGTCCGCGCAGAACTCGGCCCGCAGCGCGCCCGCAGCGCGGCTCACCTCGATGAGCTCCTCGTTGATCTCGCCTGCGACCCGGCAGATCTCCAGCAGCCTCTGCGCATCGGGGTAGACCTGCAGCATCGCGTCGTTGGCGGCGGGTTGGCGGTACTGCAGGTCGCGGATCGCGGTGACGTAGTGCGCGAACCGCTCCCAGGGGTCGCCGATGGCGCGGGTGCGGTCGATGATGCCGCGCAGCTCGACCGCGACGACCTCTTCGATGACGGCGTCAATGAGACCGATCCGTCCGCCGAACCGGTCGAAGATCGTCGCCTTGCTCACCCCCGAGTGCCCGCCGAGCGGATCGGCGTCAGCGTCCGCGACGCCGGCAGAGCTCGTCACCTCGCCGAGCGCGGAGTGCGCGTGCGGCAGGCCTCCTACGAGGATCCGGCCGCGTTGCGCGCATCGTTCGAGGGCGCCGAGCAGGTGCTGCTGGTGTCCGGCAACGACCCGACCGCCGACGTCGCCGGGCTGCACGGCAACGCGATCGAGGCCGCCGCGGCAGCCGGCGTCCAGCGGTTGGTCTACACGAGCCAGCACGCCGCCACCCCCGGCAACCCGTACCCGCCGTCGCGGATCCACATCGCCACGGAGGAGATGCTCGCCGACTCCGGCATCGCCTGGACGTCGCTGCGCAACGCCGCCTACATCGCCGGGTGAGCCTGCTGCCGCGGCGGTCCGATACGTCCGTTCGGAGGCTTCCGGCTTCCGTTTTGGTCTATACCTTTGTGTGCACCGTTCCCCCGAGGATGGAGCCACAACGATGAGCGCACGACCCCGATCGAGGGCGGCGAGGGCCGGGCTGGCCGTCGTCGCCGGAGCACTGCTGGCCGCCGGAGCCGTGGCCCCGGCGAGCGCCGAACCCGCCTCCGCGATGGACGACATCGTGCCCGCGCCGGAATCGGTGCGGCCGAACCCGGCGGCCGAGTTCGAGCTGTCCGAGCAGACCGCCGTCCTGGCGCCCGGCGAGGCGGCCGGTGTCGGCGAGTACCTGGCGGGCGTGCTGCGGCCCGCGACCGGCTTCCCCGTGCCGGTCAACCCCGCGCTGCCCGGCACCGGTGACATCGCGCTGGCGCTGGACGGCGACCCGGCGCTGGGCCCGGAGGGCTACCGGCTGCAGGTCGCCGACGACGCGGTGAAGCTGCAGGCGACCAGCCCGGACGGCTTGTTCAACGGCGTGCAGACGCTGCGCCAGCTGCTGCCCGCGAGCATCGAGAGCCCGACCGCGCAGCCGGGTCCGTGGACGATGCCCGGCGGCGAGATCACCGACAAGCCGCGGTTCGCGCACCGCTCCGCACAGCTGGACCCGGCGCGGCACTTCTTCACCGTCGACATGGTCAAGCGCTACATCGACCAGGTCGCCAAGTACAAGATCAACAAGCTGCACCTGCACCTGACCGACGACCAGGGCTGGCGGCTGCAGATCAACAGCTGGCCGCGGTTGACCGAGGTCGGCGGGCAGACCGAGGTCGGCGGCACGCCGGGCGGGTTCTACACCCAGCAGGACTACTCCGAGATCGTCGACTACGCCGCGTCCCGGCACATGACGGTCATCCCCGAGATCGACATGCCCGGCCACACCAACGCCGCGCTGACCTCCTACGCGGAGCTCAACTGCGACGGGGTGGCGCCGCCGCCCTACACCGGCATCGACGTGGGCTTCAGCTCGCTGTGCGTGAACAAGGACATCACCTACCGGTTCGTCGAGGACGTCATCCGCGAGGTGGCGGCGCTGACCCCCGGCGAGCACGTCCACATCGGCGGCGACGAGGCGCACTCCACCACCGACGAGGACTACGTGACCTTCATGTCGAAGGTGCTGCCGCTGGTGGAGAAGTACGGCAAGAAGCCGCTCGGCTGGCACGAGTACGGCAAGGCCGCCCCGGAGGGCGATGCGGCGCTGCAGTTCTGGGGCACCACCAACGGCGATCCGCTGCTGACCGACGCCGTGGCCCGCGGCAACAAGATCCTGGCCTCCCCGGCGAACAAGTCCTACTTGGACATGAAGTACGACGAGAACACGCCGCTGGGCCTGCAGTGGGCCGGGTTCATCGAGGTCGCCGACGCCTACGGCTGGGACCCGGGCAGCTACCTGCAGGGCGTGCCGGAGGAATCGGTGCTCGGCGTGGAGGCGCCGATGTTCAGCGAGACGCTGGAGACCTCGCAGCACATCGAGTTCATGGCGTTCCCGCGCCTGCCGGCCATCGCCGAACTCGGCTGGTCGCCGAAGGGCGCGCTGAACTGGGAGTCCTTCAAGACCCGCCTGGCCACCCAAGGCCCCCGCTGGCAGGCAGCAGGCCAGGACTTCTACCGAAGCCCGCAGATCCCCTGGGCCCAGTGACCAGCGTCCCACCGCGCCAGGCGGCGACGATTCGAATTTCGCGCGAAGTTTGACCGCCGAAGTTCGGGGTCGAATTTCGCGCGAAATTCGAATCCCCACCCACCGACCAACCGGGCCGTGCACGCCCGAGCGCGAGGACTCGAATCTCGTGCGGCGTGGGGCTCTGCGCGTTGGGTGTCAGGGGATCTTGGGTTCGAGGACCTTCCACCAGTCGGCGAGGGTGGGGCGTTCGGCGAGATCGGCGAAGGTGATCTGCACGCCCTGCTTCCGCCACTGCTCGACGAGGGTCATGATGCGCACCGAGTCGAGCCCCCAGTCGATGAGGTCTTCGTCGTCGGCGAGTTCGGAGGGGTCCTCGTAGAGGAGTTCGGCGACCTGCTCGCGGACCGCTTCGAGGGTGAGCTTCTCAGCCATGTTCGGGATTCTCCTGGGTGGTGCGCCGGCTCAGGCGACTTCGGATTCCTGCGCGACGAGGTCGCGGGAAAGGTTGCGGGTGGTGTCGACGACGCCGCAGTTGCGGGCCGCGTAGGACACGGCCATGTCGTGGTCGGCGCGGGAGAAGTCGGCGACCGCGTCGGCGACGAAGAAGGCCTGCACCTCCTGCTGGAAGGCCTCCGAGGCGGTCATCAGGCATCCGATGTGGGCGTAGATGCCGGTGATGATCAGCTGGTCGCGTCCCCACTCCTGCATCCGCCGGCGCAGGTCGGTGCGCTGGAACGCGCTGTAGCGCCACTTGGTCAGCTGGACGTCGCCCGCCCCGGGCACCAGCTCGTCGATGATCTCCTCCATCGACGGGTCGGCAACTCCCGGTCCCCACCACTCCAGCTGCAGCCCCCGCTGTTCCGGGGTCTGCCCGCCCGGCTGGGCGCAGTAGACGACCGGAACGCCTGCGGCGCGGGCGCGTTCGCGCAGCAGCGCGATGTTGGGCACGACCTGGTTCAGCGGTTCGCGGCCCGGGCTGAAGGCGTTGACGAAGTGCTTCTCCATGTCGTGGATCAGCAGCACCGCGCGTTCCGGTTCCGGCCGCCAGGAGACCTTGTTGACGGGCAGGTCACCGGCCTGCGGAACGCTGTAGGGTGCGATGCTCGGAAGCGCCACGGGCTCCCCCTCCGAAGTTCTCGAGATGTGCGAAGTCGTTGTTAGCGGCCGAGTTTCGGCACCAGTTCGCGGCTGATGGCCTCGCGCAGGTCGCGCTTGGAGACCTTGCCGACGCCGGTCTGCGGGAACTGCTCGACGAACACCACCCGGTCGGGCACCTTGAAGCCGGCCAGTCCGCGCTCGCGGACGAACTTGATCAGCTCCCGCGCCTTGGGCGCGGTACCGCGCGGGACGACGAACGCGCAGGTCCGCTCACCCAGGTAGTCGTCGGGCATGGACACCACGGCGGCGTCGTGCACGGCCGGGTGGGCCAGCAGGTGGTTCTCCACCTCTTCGGCGGCGACCTTCTCGCCGCCCCGGTTGATCTGGTCCTTGGCCCGCCCCTCGACGACGATGTTGCCCTCCGGGGTGAAGCGGACGACGTCGCCGGTGCGGTAGAAGCCCTCCGGGGTGAAGGCGCGCGCGTTGTGCTGCTCGGCCTTGTAGTAGCCGCGGATCGTGTAGGGCCCCCGGGTCAGCAGGTGGCCGGCCTCCCCCGCCGGGAGGGGGTTGTCCTCGTCGTCGACGACGAGGACCTCGTCGTCGGGCGAGATGGGGCGCCCCTGGGTGCTGACGATGACGTCCTCGGGGTCGTCCAGCCGCGTGTAGTTGACCAGGCCCTCGGCCATGCCGAAGACCTGCTGCAGGGTCGCGCCGAGCACCGGGCGCACCCGGCGGGCGACCTCCTCGCTGCACTTGGCGCCGCCGACCTGCAGCACCTGCAGGCTGGACAGGTCGTGCTCGGTCTCGGCGGCGGCGTCGAGCCACAGCAGCGCCAGCGGCGGCACGGCCGCGGTCAGCGTGACCTCCTCGCGCTCGATGAGCGGGAACACCTCGTCGGGGCTGGGACGCCGCGCGAGCACGACCCGGCCGCCGGCGTGCAGCACGCCGAACGTGCCGGGCGAGCTCATCGGGAAGTTGTGCGCGGCGGGCAGCGCCACCAGGTAGACGGTGTTCTCGGTGACGCCGCACAGGTCGTTGCTGGCGCGGAACGAGTAGATGTAGTCGTCGTGGGTGCGCGGGATCAGCTTGGGCACGCCCGTGCTGCCACCGGAGAGCTGCAGGAAGGCGATGTCGGCCGGTGTCGGCTCGTCCAGCTCGACCGGTTCGGCGTCCACATCGGACAGCGCGGTGAACTCGCCGGCGTCGCCGACGACGAACACCTGCAGCCCCTCCTGCTTCGCCGCGACGTCGGTGGCCAGCGCCCGGTGGTCGAACCCGGCTTCGGCGTCGACGGTGATGTAGGCGGCGGCTTCGCTGAACTCGCAGAAGTAGGAGATCTCGGTCATCCGGTGCGAGGGCAGCGCGAACACCGGTACCGCGCCCAGCCGGAACAGCCCGAAGCAGACCTCGAAGAACTCGGCGACGTTGGGCAGCTGGACGACGACCCGGTCGCCCTTGCCGATGCCCCGCTCGCGCAGTCCCGCGGCCAACCGGTCGGCGCGCCGGTCCAGCTCGCCGTAGGTGATGCGCTGCTCGCCCCCGACGACCGCGACGCGGTCGGGGTGCTTGGTGGCGCGCACCCGCAGCATCTGGCCGAAGGTGTAGCCCTGCCAGTACCCGGCGGCCCGGTACCGCTCGGCGAACTCGTCGGGCCAGAGCGTCACGCCAGGCAGATTTGCGATCATGATCGGTGATTCCCCTCAGACGGCCTGGTTCAGGCCCATCGCGGTGAGCGCGGTGCGGAACTTCGCCGAGGTCTCGGCCAGTTCGTCGGCCGGGTCGGAGCCCGGCACGATGCCCGCACCGGCGAACAGGCGCATCGACTCGTCCTCGACCTCGGCGCAGCGGATGGCCACCACCCACTCGCCGTCGCCGGCGGCGTCGCACCAACCCACCATGCCCGCGTAGTAGCCGCGCTCGAAGGGCTCCGTCTCGGCGATGACCTCGCGGGCCCGGTCGATCGGCGTGCCGCACACGGCCGGCGTCGGGTGCAGCGCGTCGGCCAGGTGCAGCGAGGTCGTCGAGGCGTCGCGCAGCTCGCCGGTGATCTCGGTGGCCAGGTGCCACATCGCGTTGGTGCTGATCACGGTCGGCGCCTGCGGCACGTGCAGTTCGGTGCACAACGGCCGCAGCGCCTCGGCCACGGCGTCGACGACCACGGCGTGCTCGCGGTGGTCCTTCTCCGAGGCGGCGAGTTCGGCGGCGCGGCGCTGGTCCTCGACGGGATCGCTGCTGCGCGGCCGGGATCCGGCCATCGGGTTGGAGCGGACCTTGTTGCCGCGCCGGGACACCAGCAGTTCCGGGCTGGCACCGAGGAAGGTGCGCTCCAGCGGGGGCTGCGGGCCGAAACTGTCGCGGGTGCCGTCCTCACCGCGACGCGGCAGGTCCACCGCGAAGGTGTAGCTGGCCGGGTCGGCCATCGCCAGGTTGCGCAGCACCTCGCGGACGTCGATCGATTCCGTCGAGGTCAGCTCGAGGCTGCGGGCCAGCACGGCCTTGCTGAGGTCGCCGTGGTCCATCCGCCGCAGAGCCCGCGCGACGCCGCGCTCGTACTCCTCGGGGGCGGGCACCGGGCGCACCGAGTAGGTCGGGGTGGAGACCGGTTTCTGCCGCGGCACCAGCACGTTGAGCGGTTCGGCGCGCACGACTTCCTCGGGCATCACCAGGTGCGCGGGCAGGGTTCCGCCGAAGGGCACCGCGCCGACCACCATCGGGTTGCGGCGGCCGAACTCGACGGCGCCGTCGAGGAACTCCCGCATCCGCGACGGCAGGTCCGAGCGCGCGCACATGGTCTTGGACATCGTGGCCCCCACGCCGCGGGCCAGCAGCACCCCGCGCGGGCTGGAGAACAGGAAGGACTGGCCCTTCTCGTAGGCGGCCAGCAGGCGGGCGGCGGCGTCGTCGGCGAGCGCGTCGTCAACGGCGTCGATGTGCCCGTCGGTCTCGATCGTGGTCATGACAACCTTTCGGCGAATCGCGGGATGTCAGGCGCGCAGCGTGGCGCCGCCGTCGACGTACAGGTCGTGCATCGTGATGTGCCCGGCCTCGTCCGAGGCGAGGAAGACGACGGCGTTGGCGATGTCCTCCGGGGTGGCGAGCTTGCGCAGCGGGATGCCCGCCTTGTAGGTCTCCAGCGAGCCCGCGATGACCCGGTCCGGGCCGTTGCCGTCGGTCCACATCCCGCGCTGCATGTCGGTGTCGGTGGAGCCGGGCGCGACGACGTTGCAGCGGATGCCGTGCTCGGCCAGTTCCAGGCCCAGCGACTTGGTGAACATCGTGGCGGCGGCCTTGGAGGCGGCGTAGGCGGCCATCGAGTGGCGCGGCACGCCCGCGGCGTTGGAGCCGACGGTGACGATGGAGCCGCGGCGCCGCGAGATCATGTGCTTGGACACCTCCCGGCAGACGTTGAACACGCCGGTGGTGTTGACTGCGAAGGTGCGCTGCCAGTCGGCGTCGGTGAGCTCCTGCACCGTGCCGACCTGCAGCACGCCGGCGACGTTGGCGAGCACGTCGATGGCGCCCTGCTCGGCTTCGACCCGCGTGACCACCTCGGTGACCGCGGCCGGGTCGGCGACGTCGGCGCGGTAGGCGCGCACCCGGTGCCCTTCGGCGGCGAGCTCCTCGGCCGTCTCGGTGGCCTTGTCGCCGTTGCGGTCCACGGCCGCGACCTCGGCTCCGAGCTCGGCGAACGCTCTGGCCACCGCGGCACCGATCCCCTGGCCGGCGCCGGTCACGATGGCGACCTTGCCGCTGATCCCCGTCCGGTTCATCTCGCCCTTCACTAAACTGAGGCTAGCCTAACCTTTGTCAGGCGAGCCTGAGTTTAGAACATGAAGCGGACGCGAATCTCCCGCCAATGAGGTGGCATTGATCACCGACGACGCAGCGTCATCGGACGAATCCGCTGCTCGCATGGGAGCAATCGCGGAATCCGGACGAACCGGCGATCAGCGGGCGAGCCCGCGCGCGAAGCCGAGTTCCAGTAGGTCCTGCGGGCGCAGCCGGAGGTGGTCGGCGAGATCGGGGACCTCGGCGGGCTCGCGTTTGAGGATGGCGGCGGCCGATTCCGGGGCGATCACCGCGAAGTAGGCGTCGGCGGTGACCCAGGTGTTCTCCGGTGCCGCCAGCGCCAGCGCACCGCCGGAGCCGCCCTCGCCGATGACCAGCGTCGTCACCGGGACGCTGGCTCCGGCCACCGCGGTGAAGACCTCGGCGATGGCTGGTCCGACACCGGCCCGTTCGGACGCGGCGTCGTTGGCCGCGCCGGGGGTGTCGACCAGGGTGAGCACCGGGATGCCCAGCTGGTCGGCGAGCCGGATCAGGCGGGCGGCGGTGCGGAACCCGGCGGGCGTGTTGGCGCTGCCGGTCTGGGCGGCGAAGGCCACGGTGCGGCCCTCGTGGTCGCCGAAACCGCAGATCATGCCCTCGTCACGACCACCGGCGCGATCGCCGCCGATCTCGAAGCGGGTGCCGAGGTAGGAGTCGAGGTAGGCGCGGGCTCGGGGCCGCTCGGCGGCGCGGGCGCGTTCGACGGCCTGCATGCCGGTTCCCGGCAGCGTTGCGGCGCCGAGGGCAGCCGGAACCGGGGCGGGGCCGGGCGTGCGGGTCAGCCGGGTGGGGTGCAGCAGCGACACGAGC
This sequence comes from Saccharopolyspora mangrovi, assembly GCF_035320975.1. NCBI lineage: Bacteria > Bacillati > Actinomycetota > Actinomycetes > Pseudonocardiales > Pseudonocardiaceae > Saccharopolyspora > Saccharopolyspora mangrovi. The sequence continues at coordinate 52,005 of NZ_JAWLNX010000029.1, forward strand.
TCGGTGAGCACCTCGGGCAGGTCGGTCTCGTCGACGACGCGGTCCACCTGGCCGTCGGCGAGCTTGCCCTCGGCGCGGAAGTCCTCGCCGTCCTCCCCCACCGAGCGCACCCGGGCCCCGCCGAAGGAGATGCGGGCACCGGGTGCGGCCAGCACCACGTCAGCGGCGGCGCCCAGCGCCGCCCACATGCCGCCGGTGGTCGGGTCGCGCAGCACCGCGACGTGCGGGATGCGGTCCTGCCTGGCCAGCAGGCAGGCGCGGGCGATGGCCTGCAGCTGCTGGAGGGCGCGGATGCCCTCCTGCATCCGGCTGCCGCCGGAGGCGATCAGCGAGATCACCGGCAGGCGCTGCTCGCGGGCCTGCTCGAAGGCGGCCACGATGCGGACGCCGGTGTCCTCGCCGACCGAGCCGCCGAGGTAGGCGAAGTCGAAGGCGATCAGCACCGCCTCCCGCTCGCCGAGCCTGGCCCGGCCACACAGCACCGACTCGTCGGCGTCGGTGCGGTCGGCCGCGCGAGCGCGCTGCTCGGCGTAGCCGGGCCAGTCCAGCGGGCCGTCGCCGCTCGTGCGCGGGGCCGGCGGTGCGAACTCGACGAAACCCCGGCCGATCGCCTCGACCAGCGCGCGGAGGGCGCTGTGCTCAGCCACGCTGCAGCGCCTTCTTCTGCACCTTGCCCATCTCGTTGCGCGGCAGCGCGTCGCGGAAGCGGACCTCGCGCGGGCGCTTGTGCGGGGTGAGCAGGCGCGCGACGTGGTCGACGAGCTCGGAATCGGCGACGTCGGTGCCGGGAGCGCGGACCACCCAGGCGATGATGCGCTCGCCCAGGTCGGGGTCGGGTTCACCGGTGACGGCGACCTCGGCGACCGCCGGGTGCTCCAGCAGGCAGTTCTCGATCTCGCCCGCGCCGATCTTGTAGCCGCCGCTCTTGATGATGTCGGTGGCCTTGCGGCCGACAATGCGGATGTAGCCGTCGGGCGCGCGGGTGGCCATGTCGCCGGTGCGGAACCAGCCGTCGGCGAAGGCAGCCTCGGTGGCGTCCGGTCGGTTGAGGTAGCCGCTGAACAGGTTGTCGCCGCGGACCAGGATCTCCCCGACGGTCTCGTCGTCGCTGGCGGTGATCTCGGCGCCCTGCTCGTCGACGAGCTTGAGCTCGACACCGGCGAAGGGCTTGCCGACGTAGCCGGGGCGGCGGTCGCCGTCGGCGCGCACACCGCAGTTCATGATCGTCTCGCTCATGCCGTAGCGCTCGACGACGCGCTGACCGGTGAGGCGCTCGATGCGCTCGTGCTCGACCGCGGGCAGCGCGGCGGAGCCGGACACCAGCAGGCGGGCCTTGCCGACCGCCTGGCCCAGCTGCGGGTTCTTCTCGGCGTCCTCGGCGAGCCGGTGGTACATGGTCGGGACGCCGAACATCATCGTGGCCGGGCCGGAGAGCTCGTCGGCGATCGCCTGCGAGGAGAACTTGCCCAGGTGGTGCACGGTTCCGCCGAGCCGCACCGGGCCGAGGGTGCCCAAGATCAGGCCGTGCACGTGGAACAGCGGCAGCGCGTGCGCCAGCACGTCGGCGGAGGCCCACTCCCAGGCCTCGGCGAGCGCGTCGAGGTTGGCGCTCAGCGCGCGGCGGGGCAGCACCACGCCCTTGGGCGGGCCGGTGGTGCCGGAGGTGTAGACGATCAGCGCGGGGGCGTCGGCAGGCGCCTCCGCGGGCAGTGCGCCGCCGCGCGCGGTCAGGTCGATCTCGGCGATCTCGACGCCGCCGAGCCCGGCGGGCGGGGTGAAACCCGGTTCGGCCAGCAGCAGTTCGGGTTCGCTGTCGCCGAGGATGTGCGCGAGCTCGCGCTCCCCCACCTTCGGGTTGACCGGCACCACGGCGACCCCGGCGCTGAGCCCGCCGATCACGGCGGCGGCGGTTTCCAGGGTGTTGGTGGCCCACACCGCGATGCGGCGCTTGCCCGCGACGCGCTCGGCGATCGCACCTGCGAGCCCGGCGAGTTCCCGGTAGGTCAGAGCTCTGGCGCCGAAGCGCAGCGCCTCGGTGTCGTCGGGTTCGCGCAACTTCGGGAACAGCACCTGGTCGGCCATGACCACCTCCGAGGTCCTCACCGGGCAATTTCTCACCGGCGGATGCACACCGCCCGGCGAGCCCGGGGCGGCAGTGGTCCACTGGCTGAGCCAACTTTTGCCGTCTCGGGCGAAACGAGTCAAGGGAATGTGGCAGAATTGGCTCAGCCAGTTTGCCTCTTTACGATTCAGGAGCGCGCCGGTGTCCGACTCCCTCCGCCCGCTGAACCGCCCGCGCCTGTACGAGCAGGTCGTCCAGCGGCTGCGCGAGCACGTCGCCGACTCCGGGCTGCGCGCAGGCGACCGGCTTCCCCCCGAACGCACCCTCGCCGAACAGCTCGGCGTCAGCCGCGCCTCGGTGAAGCAGGCGATCGTGGTGCTGGAGGTGCAGGGCCTGGTCGAGGTCCGCCACGGCGGCGGGACCTACCTGCTGCGCGAATCGCTGGAGGTCGAGCCGGTCGAGGAGCTGGTGGAGCGCAAGCGGCGGCTGCCCGACGTGCTCGACGCCCGCGAAGGCCTGGAGACCAAGCTGGCCGAGCTCGCCGCCCAGCGGCGCACCGAGGAGGACATGGCCGAGATCGACGCCGCGCTGGTGGCGATGCGCACCGAGATCGAGGCGGGCGAGATCGGCCAGGACGGCGACCGGCGCTTCCACGCGGCGGTGACCGCCGCCGCGCACAGCTCGCTGCTGGCGGAGTTCATGCGCACCATCGCCAAGGAGATCGCCGAGAGCCGCAGCGAGTCGCTGCGGCAGCCGCGCAGGCCCCCGAAGTCGCTGGCCCAGCACGAGCGCATCGCCGAGGCGATCCGCAAGGGCGACGCGAAGGCCGCGGCCTCGGCGATGGGACGGCACCTGCGCACGGTCAGCCGGGTGCGGCTGCTCGACTGGGACCCCGAGGCCTGATCAGCGCTTCACCCGATAGGCTGCCGCAGGTTTCTCTCGTGGGGGTCAGCACTTACGTGATCGGGTGGTTGTTGGGCACGGCGGGCACCGCCGCCCTCGGCGCGGTGTTCCCGCTGGTGAACATCGAGCTCTACCTGCTCGGCGTGGTTCCCACCGTGCAGGGCGTGCCGTGGTGGGCCTTCGCCATCGCCGCAGCGGTCGGCCAGGTCGCCGCGAAGACGCTGTTCTACCTCGCGGGCAAGGGCGGCTTCGCCCTCGGGGAGCGGTTGAGCAAGCGGGTGCAGAAGGAGCGCACCGGCCGCTGGGCGGCGTGGGTGGAGCGGTTCCACCAGCGCACCCAGGAACACCCCTGGTGGGGCATGGGCGTGCTGGCCATCAGCGCGGTTCCCGGCATCCCGCCGTTCAGCCTGATGTCGCTGCTGTCCGGCGCGGCCGGTCTGCCCCTGCTCAGCTACCTCGCGGCGAGCCTGGTCGGGCGAGCGGGGCACTTCCTGCTCGTCGCCGGGGCGCCGGAGCTGGTGAGCTGGCTGGGTTCCTGACCCGAACCGGTGGTGCGCGCATAGTTCGGCCGCTCGGCGGGAAACCACGGATCGGTCCGCGTTCACACGAGGGGAGCCGATCTCGATGGCCAACGGCGATGCCAAGCACGAGCAGCTCGACGGGGCCCGTGCCGATCTCAGCGGCACCGAACTGACCACCCAGCAGGGCGTGCGCGTCGACCACACCGACGATTCGCTGCAGGCCGGCGACCGGGGTCCGACGCTGCTGGAGGACTTCCACTTCCGGGAGAAGGTCACCCACTTCGACCACGAGCGCATCCCCGAACGGGTGGTGCACGCGCGTGGCGCGGGGGCCTACGGGCACTTCCAGCCCTACGACAGCTGGCTGCGCGACCACACGGTGGCGAGGTTCCTGACCGATCCGAGCGTGAGCACGCCGGTGTTCGTGCGCTTCTCCACGGTCGCGGGCTCGCGCGGTTCGGCCGACACGGTGCGCGACGTGCGCGGGTTCGCCACCAAGTTCTACACCGAGCAGGGCAACTACGACCTGGTCGGCAACAACATGCCGGTGTTCTTCATCCAGGACGGCATCAAGTTCCCGGACTTCGTGCACGCGGTGAAGCCCGAGCCGCACAACGAGATGCCGCAGGCGGCCTCCGCTCACGACACGTTCTGGGACTTCGTCTCGCTGCAGCCGGAGACGCTGCACATGGTGCTGTGGCTGATGTCGGACCGGGCGCTGCCGCGCAGCTACCGGATGATGCAGGGCTTCGGCGTGCACACGTTCCGGCTGGTCAACGCCGAGGGCAAGGGCACGTTCGTGAAGTTCCACTGGAAGCCGGTGCTGGGCAGCCACTCGCTGGTGTGGGACGAGTGCCAGAAGATCGCAGGCGCCGACGCCGACTTCAACCGGCGCGACCTGTGGGACGCCATAGAGGCCGGCCAGCACCCCGAGTGGGAGCTGGGCGTGCAGCTGGTCGACGAGTCCGACGAGTTCGCCTTCGACTTCGACCTGCTGGACGCCACGAAGATCATCCCGGAGGAGCAGGTCCCGGTGCGGCCGGTGGGCAAGATGGTGCTCGACCGCAACCCGGAGAACTTCTTCGCCGAGACCGAGCAGGTCGCCTTCCACACCGCCAACGTGGTGCCGGGCATCGACTTCACCAACGACCCGCTGCTGCAGGCCCGCAACTTCTCCTACCTGGACACCCAGCTGATCCGGCTGGGCGGGCCGAACTTCGCCCAGATCCCGATCAACCGACCGGTGGCGGAGGTCAACACCAACCAGCGCGACGGCTACGGCCAGCAGCGGATCCACCGGGGCCAGACCAGCTACACGCCCAACAGCCTCGGCGGCGGCTGCCCGGCCATCGCCGACTCCGAGGTGTTCCGGCACTACCAGACCAGAGTGGACGGTGAGAAGATCCGCCGCCGCAGCGAGAGCTTCACCGACCACTACAGCCAGGCCACGCTGTTCTGGAACAGCCAGTCGGACTGGGAGAAGGACCACATCGTCGAGGCGTTCCGCTTCGAGCTCGGCAAGGTCGGCCACCAGCACGTGCGAGAGCGCGTCCTCGCCGAGCTCGTCCACGTCGACCGGGACCTGGCGGTGGCGGTGGCGCACGGCATCGGTCTCGAGCCGCCGGAGGGAGGCACCGAGAACCACGGGCGCAGCTCTCCGGCGCTGAGCCTGGCCAACTCCCCCGGTTCGGCCGCGACCCGCAAGGTCGCGGTGCTGGTCGCCGACGGGGTCGACGCCACCGAGGTGGAGCAGATCCGGCGCGACCTGACCGACCGGGGTGCGGTAGCCGAGGTGCTGGGCGCCACGCACGACGGGCGGGCGCGCGGAGCCGACGGTTCCGAAGTGGACATCGACGTCGCCGCCCGCACCGCGATGTCGGTGGTCTACGACGGCGTGATCGTGCCCGGTGGCGCCGAGAGCGCCCGGGCGCTGGCCGCCGACGGGCACGCCGTGCACTTCATCGCCGAGGCCTACAAGCACCACAAACCCGTCGCCGCCAGCGACGACGGCCTCGAGGTGCTGCGCAAGGCCGGGATCACCGAGCAGGTGCGCGCGCCCGCCGAGGGCGACGGACTGGTCGCCGACCGGGGCGTCGTGCTGGCCGGGAACACCGGTGGCGCGCTGCCGGACGGCTTCCTCGAGGAGTTCGCCGCCGCCCTGGGCAAGCACCGCGTGTGGGATCGGGACACGGCCTCCATACCCGCCTGACCTGCCCGAATTGCACGGCTCGGGGGTTCTGCGGTGATCACCCGCAGGCCCCTGCCGTGCACCGAGGGTGACGTTCAGCACCGGTGGTGTCAGATTCCGCGAGGTCGGGTGAGCCGTCGCGGGCGAGATCTTCTACCGTGCGGCCTCGTGAACGTTCTGCGAACGATGCCCGTCGAGGACATCCTCACCCGGGGCGAGCGCAGCGGCCTGGTCCGCAGGCTCACCGGCAAGGAACTGGTCGGATTCGGCATCGGAATCATCATCGGCACCGGTGTTTTCACCCTCGCCGGGATCGAGGCCAAGGACCACGCGGGCCCCGCCGTGGTGCTGTCCTTCGTCATCGGCGGCATCGTGGCCGCGCTGGCGGCGCTGGCCTACGCCGAGCTGGCCTCGGCGGTGCCCACGGCGGGCAGCGCCTACACCTACGCCTACGCGACGCTGGGCGAGCTGTTCGCCTGGATCATCGGCTGGGACCTGCTGCTGGAGTTCGCGCTCGGCGCGGCGGTGGTCTCGCGCAGCTGGTCGGGCTACATCGCCAACCTGCTGGGACTGCCGCAGGCGTGGTTCGGCGAGGACGCCACGATCAACGTCGGCGCCGTGCTGATCATCGCGGTGCTCACGGCTGTGGCGGTGATCGGCATCCGCGAGTCGTCGTGGGTGACCAACGCGCTGGTCGTGGTCAAGGTGGCCGTCTGCGTGCTGGTGATCGTCGCCGGCCTGTTCTTCGTCACCGGCGCCAACCTGGACCCGTTCATCCCGCCAGCGCAGCCCGCGGAGAGCGGGGCGAGCGTCCTGGAGCAGCCGCTGGTGTCGGCGCTGCTGGGCATGGAGCAGTCGGTGTACGGCTTCGGCGGCGTGCTCACCGCTGCGGCCATCGTGTTCTTCGCCTACACCGGTTTCGAGGCGCTGGCCAACCTCGGCGAGGAGACCAAGCGGCCGCAGCGCGACCTGCCGGTCGGCCTGCTGGGCAGCCTGATCATCTGCACGCTGCTGTACGTGCTGGTGGCGTTCGTGCTGGCCGCGATGGTCGACTACCGCCAGATCGACGAGGGCGCCCCGCTGGCGGCGGCGTTCCAGTCCGTCGGCCAGCCGTGGGTGGCCGCGCTGATCTCGTTGGGCGCGGTGACCGGGCTGACCTCGGTGATGATGGTGGAGCTGGTGACCATCGGCCGCATCGGCTTCGCGATGAGCCGCGACGGCCTGCTGCCGCCGAAGCTGTCCCAGGTGCACCCGAAGTGGGGCACTCCGCACCGGATGACCATCGGCGGCGCGGTGGTGATCATGCTGCTGGCCGGGTTCATCCCGATCTCGGAGCTGTCGGACATGGTCAGCATCGGCGCGCTGTCCGGGTTCCTGATCGTGGCTCTGGCGGTGCCGGTGCTGCGGCGCACCAAGCCCGAGCTGCACCGGCCGTTCCGGATGCCGTTCTCGCCGGTGCTCCCGGTGATCACGGCGGTGGCGTGCCTGTACCTGATGGCGAACCTGGACGTGGTCACCTGGCTGCGGTTCGTCGCGTGGCTGGCGCTGGGCCTGCTGATCTACTTCGCCTACGGCCGCGGGCACGCGCTGCTGGGGCGGCGCAGCGGTCAGGCGGTCGAGGACTGACCGACGGTCGGGCAGGATCGGAGCTACGGTCGTTGGTGCCGGAACCCACCATCCTGGAGGTTCGATGAATCCCGAGACGCCCGAGGCCGACGCCGTCGAGCAGTCGCGCCGAGCCGAGAACCTGCCCGAGGAGGACGAGGCCGTGCCGACCGAGGTTCCGATCGACGCGGATCCGACCGACGTCTCCGAGCAGTACCGCACTGTCCCGGTCGAGGACGAGTACGACCGCTGACCTGCGGAAAAGGCGCCGGGCCCCGTCTGGGGCCCGGCGCCCCCTCAGGGCCGGACCCGGGTGGGGGTTTGGGTGTCGTTTGGGGGCAGGGCGGG